>CANGNB010000087.1 GCA_947454545.1 Oligoflexaceae bacterium | reverse complement strand
CGTTCACCCTGAGCAATCGTGCCCGCGCTTCTTCTTTCTCTTTGACACTTCGCGCATGCCGCAGGGAAACGAGATCACAGAAATACTGCGCCTCTTTGGTATCGTAACCTAGGATTGCGGCAATCCCTTGGGCTGCCGCACGCGACAAGCCTTGCTTACGATTGAGGATCTCACTGAGCCGCGAGGGGGAAAGCTTGAGATCGCGGGCGAAGGCGCGTAAGGAATAGCGAGGATTCTGCTCGCAACGTGCCGCCAGCTCCTTTTGCAAAATCTGCCGATAGTCGACATGCTCCATCGTTGCTGCCCCCTCTTTTTTATTCTTACCGCAAGGCAAGCTTGGGGAGCAAGTTCGAGTGAACAAAGTGTTCTGTGAGCCTTGAACACGTTGCTGTTCCAAAGTTCCTCAATCTTTCGCCTGATACTCCGAAATAAGAAAGGTTGCGGAGGATGGTTTGTGAGCAGCCTCACCGATCCCAAAGAAGCCCTAAAAGCCCAGGAGTTATGCCTGGATACGCTTCGTATGGAACTTGATGAAATCGTTCACATTTCCCTCAACCTATCTAAATCACTCGGTTTTTTGAAGTCACGACTCAAGACTCCTTTTCCTCGCAAATGCACCAAATGCGCTCGCATCTTTGAAACCTTCGAAGATTTTTATAAAGACACCTCAGAAATCGCTCGGGGAACGGTCAACTACCCCATCTTAGGCAATGACTTTTACCTGCATCGTAACTGCCCCTCTCCCTGTGAGACGACGCTCGTCGTCGTCTTTGTCGATCGCCGTGATGATTCTTTGCCTGGCTTGCGGCGGCGCCTGCTGTTTGAAACCTGCATGAATCGCCTTCGCCAAGTTCTTCACATTCCCCGTGAACAGGCTCGCGACATCCTGCTGACAGAGCTCGCCAACCAGCTAACGATTCGCACCTATTTGGAAGCAGAGCGAGAACAGCAAGCAGCCAGCGATTCTTAGCCTCCGTCAAAAATGGGAACGCCTCTTGAGCTCGACACCAAGCCTTGATACTGTAAGCAGGCTTTCAAAGTCGTCGGCCTTATGAGAGGAAAGACGCTGATTTCTGGAGACCCTTGATGACGCTTTCCCACGCAGCTCTCGATCGTCTGTTGCGCAAAGAAGAATGGCTCGAAGCGCGGTGGATCACTCCAGACCTTATTGGCTTTCTCCAGAACGCCGAACGCAGCACCCTGTGTCTGCTTGGCAGCAATCGCTTGCAGCGCTTGGCAGGTGAATGGTCTGTCGGCTGTTCCCTCGAACCTTTCGGCCCCAGTTTTGTGGCCGACAGCCAGCAGCTCTGGGCCCTTAGCAAAGAGCCACTGGCTTTGATCTCTTGGCAACTCAACGACCTCAGCAAAGAACCGAAGATTTTACCTCTGCCCCAGGGCGCAACTCATCTTTGCCTCGGCCCGAGTGAAAGAGGCCTATGCTGGCTGACACGTCTTGAGGCGAATCGTTATCAGCTACAGCTCCTGCTTGACGAACGAGCCAGTCCCTTGACTCTCACTCTTCCCGAAGGTATTCCCTACGGCATCCATTGGCATCCCCATACCCAGGAGCTCCTGCTGCTTCTGACTCCACCCGAAACCTGCCCTTGGCACAAGGCAGCTCTGTACCGCACCACCATCACACTCACCGATTCCCATATTGAGTCCAGTGACTGGAATCAGATACAACCGCCTGCACCAGCATCTTCCCTGTGTCTTGAGGCCTCTTACAGCCCTTGCGGTCAGGAGATATTTGGCCTTTGGCAAACAGGAGAATGGTTTCAGCTATGGGCTTTCAATAGCAAAACTCATGCATGGAAGCAGCTCAGTTCGGATCACGGAGAACATGCCTTGGTTCGCCGCCGAAGTGATTCCCGCAGCTTTGCCTTCAGTGCAAGTCGAAAGAGCCTCTTAAGTCTCGTTCAGGAACGCGGCTTTTTTCGCCTCCAATGCCTCGAGCCATCGACCCAGCAGATGCTTTCGCTCAATCTTGCAGAATACACTGCCTTAAGAGGACTCTCTCTTAGTCCTGATGGCGAACGTTTGAGTCTTATTGGATCAGGATCGAGCCGTCCGCCTACACAGCTGATTTTAGAACCGAGCCAAGCCGCTTGGCAGGTCACCCAGCAACGGACTCTGCTCCCAACGGAAATTCAGACTCGCATGGTGCCCGAAGTTCTCAGCTGGCCTTCGCTCGATGGTGAGTTAGTCTATGGTTTCCTCTATCGAGACCCCAAACATAAGGGCCCCCAACCCCTCCTGATGCCTATTCATGGTGGCCCCACCGAACAGGTGACAGCCACCTGGCCTATCAAAGCGCAGGCTTTCGTTGAGCTGGGCTATGCGGTCCTCTACGTGAACTATCGTGGGAGCTGGGGCTATGGCAAATCCTATCACGAAGCTCTCGCGGGTCAATGGGGCGAACTCGATGTCGCCGACATAGTCTCGGCTCTCTTGACTCTCTCTGCTACGGGTTGGATCGATCCTCAACGCGTGGCTCTTTGGGGCGGGGACATCGGGGCCAGCACAGTTCTTCATATCCTTCAGCGCTATCCTAAGGTCTTTCGCGCAGCTGTTGTCGCCTATCCTATCTGTGAATTTCAAGATTACTACGAACGTGCCTCCCCCCTTCAAAAAGCAGAACTAAACTGGGCTCTGGGTGGAGATGAACCAGCTTTACGTCGCCACAAATCGCCCTTTCGTGGTCTGCATAAGGTGCAAACGCCTCTCGCAGTGTTTCATGGAGCTGAAGACCACCTTGTCCCGCTCGCCCATGCGCAGCGCTTAGAGGCTTCCCTCAAAGAACGTGGTGTCCCCGTGTGGATGACAGCCTATCCCGAGGAACGCCACAGCTGGCAACAGCGCCAAACGCTCGAAGACTACTACTGCAAAGTCGCGAGCTTTTTCGCACGTTTTCTACGCAAAGAGCGCAGCACCCGACTGTCCTAGAGCTGATTTATTTAGCTTAAAAAAGAGGAGGTTAGCCGCATAAAAAAAGTTTTTTGAAGAGGCCTTGGGCTACCCCCGTAAAACGCCGATCCTCAAGAAGAAGGTCTGACCGCTGGTCGACTCTTACCCCAAGTAAGGATCTTGCTATGGCTGAATTCAAATCGACCCCATTGCTCACCCAGCGATTTCAGGACGCAACTCAATTTGCCCTCGATCTCCACAAGCATCAGACGCGCAAGACGACAGGAGCCCCCTATGCCAGCCACCTTCTCAGTGTCTGTGGACTGGTTCTAGCGCATGGTGGCGATGAAGACGAAGCCATCGCAGCCCTCCTGCATGACAGTCTCGAGGATCATCCTGACCGCTGCTCCCCTGAACTTATCGCACGCTGCTTTGGGGAACGCGTCTTAGCCCTCGTCCTCGAATGCACCGATACTCACCCCTCAGCAAAAGACGGCGGCAAGGCACCTTGGCTCGAGCGCAAGCAAGCTTTTCTCGAGCGCCTTCGCACTCAGGAATTGCTCGGGCCTCGCATCCTCTTAGCTGACAAAACTGATAATCTAAGGGCGACTCTCTTTGGCTATCAAACCCAAGGCGAGCAGATCTGGAGCTACTTTCGTGCCAATCGCGAGCAGCAGATCTGGTACTTTCAGTCGTTTTTTGATCTCATCAAAACCAAAACGGTCCCACCGGCCCTGCTCTCCGATTTTGAGCAAGTCTTAGCCCATCTTCTCCTGCTGATGAAAGAACGAAACAAGGCCGCCTGAGGCGACCTGTCGAAGGCTAGTATTTCAGGAAAGATTGAGTTTGATCCATTCCAGGACATCGTCATGATGGGTCTTGGTATTGACCTTGGGCATGACATGCTTGATCTTGCCGTCGAGCCCGATGATAAACGTGCTCCTTAGGATCCCCATGTATTCCTTACCGTAGTTCTTTTTGAGACCCCAGGCGCCATAGGCCTCGGCAACAGCATGATCTTCATCCGAGAGAAGATCGAAGTTGAGTTTTTCTTTTTCGCGAAATTTCGCGAGCTTTTCTGGAGCGTCAGGACTCACACCAAGGACCTGCACACCGGCTGTGGTAAACTTGCGCTTGGCATCGCGAATGCCGCAAGCCTGGGTTGTGCATCCTGGCGTCATCGCCTTGGGATAAAAGTACAGAACGACGATACTCTTATCTTTAAAGTCCTTGAGGCTTACCTTTTCTCCGTCCTGGTTGAGAAGGCTAAAACTCGGCGCCTTCTTCCCCACTTCACACCACTCACTCATATTCTATCCTTTCTTCTCATGCGAACTTACGCACCTGCAAGACTCAATCCCCCAAAGCGCAAAGTAGGGCTAAAAAAGCTTAGCGACGACGAAGCTTCCAGCACCTTTCCAGCAGCTTGGATCTCTTTGATCAATTCGTAGAAATTGCCTGAAAGCGTAACATCTTTTACGTACTGCTGAATCTGACCGTTCTGATACAAGATGCCTTCGATAGCTAAACTGAAATGCCCCGAGATCGCATTGGTCCCCGAATGCAGACCCTTTAGATCGATCACCTTCAGAACCTGACCGGCATAAAGATCGCTTTCAGTGCTTGTCCCTGGCTCCAGAACGAGTTGAGTGGCTCCTGTCCCGAGCGAAGAGCGGGCCCCGCGCGCCCCATGCGCTGTGTTTGGCAACTTGTAATAGCGAGCTGTGGCACTATTATGCAAAAGACTCTTGAGCTCACCCCGGTCGATCAGAGTCAGGTCTTTGCGCGGCGCCCCTTCATCATCGAACAGGCTTGGGCTAAAACCATCGGCATACTGCGGACAGTCGCGTAAATAGAGCAGGGACGAGGCCATCGTTTGGCCAACTTTATCGCGATAGTAAGCCGTGCCTTCCATGGCAGCTTTTGCTGAAAAAGCACCAAGAAAAGCGCTCATCAAACTCTCCCACTCATCGATGCGAAAGATCACATCATAGCGGCCCGTCGGTATCGATTTTGCGGAAAGCAAAGATAGGGCGTTGGAGCTGGCTTCTTCAACACAGGCTTCAACACTGAGCCCCTGAAAATTGCGACTGATTGAGGAACCACTGAACATGGCTTGCGCACCTTCTTCCCCAGCAAGGGCCGAGGTATAGCAGCTAAAGGAGCGCGCTCTCTGATAACAAAAGGTTCCCAGGTGATTGGCATAAAAGTACTCGCCATCACCATCGCTATATCCACTGTAGGGCGCATTATGAATACGCTTATCTTTCTCCAAAACCTGTCTCTCCAGGGCCATCGCGACTTCAACTTTTTCCTGAAGGCTCGCTTGATCGGCCTGATTGAGCTTAGGATCGTCATGAATGATATCGGCAGCATTTTTCTGCTCAATCCTTTGATAAGGATCGGCATGCGCATAGCGAGAGGCACCGAGAGCCTGATCGATCATACGCATCAAGGAGTCTTCATCGAGCGACTCGGTCGCCGAAATACCCACTTTTTGGTCTTGTAGAACGCGAATGCCGAGGACCTGAGTGCTCGTCACCTTGGTTTTATCGAGCTTGCCCCCTTGTGCCTGTAGACTCAGAGAGTGTCCGCGCTGCAAGATAACGTCACTCTGCTGAACCCCTGCTTTGCGCGCCATGTCGAGAACTTTCCAACACAGTTCTTTGCCAGATGTGACATCCATTAGGCTTCTCCTCCTACTAAGATCTCATCGACCTTCAATGACGGCTGCCCTACGGTGACGGGAATCGAGCCACTCACCGAACCACACATCCCTGGGGCTAGCTCCAGATTTTTGCCCACCATGGAGATTTTTCGCAAAATATCTGGTCCAGTTCCAATCAAAGTCGCTCCGCGAACCGGCTTATCGATACGTCCGTCTTTGATGAGATAGGCCTCTTCAACGGCAAAATTAAAGTCGCCTGTCCCAGGACTCACACTACCGCCCCCCATAACCTTCGCATAGAGGCCTTTGGGGACGGTCGCAAGCATCTCTTCGAGCGTATGCGGTCCGGCTTCGATGTAGGTATTGCGCATCCGAGAGGCTGGAGCAAATTTGTAGGATTGGCGCCGCCCCGAACCCGTGCGGGCATAACCTGTCTTAAGGGAGCCGAGTCGATCGACCAGAAAGGAAGTGAGGCGTCCCCCTTGGATGAGCTGAGTCTTCTGGGTCGGCATACCTTCGTCATCAACACCAAGAGATCCCCAAAGACCTGGTATCGTCCCATCATCCACCGCACTCACCGCTTCATGGGCGATCATTTCCCCCATCTTATCGTGAAAAACGGAAGCTTTTTTCTCGACAGACGTAGTCTCGAGGAGATGACCACAGGCTTCGTGAAAGATCACTCCCCCAAATCCATTATCGATGATGACCGGCATTTTGCCTGCAGGACAAGGATCCGCATGCAGCACTGTCAAAGCACGACGCACAAGCTCTTCCGAGAGCTGTTCGGGAGCGATACTCTCGATATATTCCCAGCCACGAGCGGCTCCAGGCCCGGAAAAGGCTCGAGCCTGCTTGCTTCCATCGGTGGCGATAGCGGTGACAGGAACGCGCGTATAATGGCGCTCGTCTTGCAAATGCAGGCCCTCGGAGTCGAAGACCTGAATGCTTTGCCACTTTTGTAAACTTGAGATATCAACCTGTGAAATACTCGCATGCTTGCGAACCGCAGCATCGATACTCATAAGGTAGGCGATCTTCGCCTCGTAGGTGCTATCGCGATCAAGTCCTTTGCTCACCGGCCACAGCTCTTTCGGTTTTTGTGCCATAAATGAGAGAGGAGCGTTAACCCTCTGGCTCTGCTTATCCAAACTACAGAGGATGCCGACGATGCGGAGCAGCTCCTCACGTTCAGCTATATTGGTATAGGCATAGATGGATTTATCACCAAAAATAACCCGAATCCCAATGCCAAAATCCGTACCCGTCTTAATATCTTTGACGACACGATCTCGGATTGAGATGACGCTCGAAGCGGTTTTTTCTACATAGAGATCAACAAAACTTGCTCCAAACGATAGGCCCGCACCAATGAGTTCTCGGGCTATCGATTCTTCAAGCATTCCCATGGGCTCTCCCTCACGTCTAAGCTCATCCCTTCAGGATAACCACGGACCTCGCCTTTGACCATCGAGAACTTCCTATGTCGCTTGCTTAGGGTCTTACGCTTTGGTATGTACCGCCTAGTCCAGAACCCGCCCACTCTGCGTTTGAGGTATTTTTTTATGATCGTGCGATCCCTCTTCAGCCTTCTTAGCACTTGCGCACTTCTCTCTGCCTGCGGGGCACGCCCCGAGATGCCGGCCTCGAAGTTAGACGGCCATTTTGAGTCTTCGAATGCTAAAGAGTCCAATCTTTTTAAGGGCGGTCAAATAATCGCAGCAGAATACGCTCCGGTTCAAGGCGTGGTCATTTCGCTACCGCTGCTGAAGGAATACGGCCGTGCTCAGATGGCCGCGGATATTTTGCATAGCTCAGTCGACAGTCTTTGGATCACCGTCCCCCAATCTTTCTCTGAAGAGCTCGATGGCCCAAGCTTCAGCGAGCTTCGCAGCCTGGCCGGACAGGACTTCAGTAAGGTCAAACTGGTACGACAATCAGTCGCTGGCTCACTCACGGTCTGGGCACGAGACTGGGCTCCCCTGAGTGCTAAAACTGATGACGGAACTTTGCGCCTTCTCGACTTTAACTACTACGCGGATCGTCCAGCCGATGACGCAACCGCTCGGTCCCTTCTTCCACTGCTGCCGGTCGAACGCGTCAGTGTTCCCGTTTACAATGAGGGCGGAAATTTCATGAGCAATAGCCTTGGCGCTTGCTTCATGACCACACGAGTGACTGACGCCAATGCGAGCAAGGACCGCAACGATGATATGATCCTGAGCGCCAATGATGTTAAGACCTACTACCGGAACTTCGCTGGTTGCAAACAGGTGCAGATATTCCCTCGCATGCCTTATGAGGGTACGGGTCACATCGATATGTGGGCCAAGTTTCTGAATGACAAGACTGTTCTCGTCGGCGAACTGCGTGAGGAACTCTTCTCACTGCCGATGCTGAAGAAGAACGATAGCAATCAAACCACAGTGCTTCGTAATTATCTGAACGAGCGCGCCAAAGACATCGAAGACATGGGATACACAGTCGTACGGGTCCCCATGCCAGCGCCCATCTTCCGCGGTGGCGATGTTTTTCGCTCCTACACCAACTCTTTAACAGTCAATGGCAATGTCTTAGTCCCTCGGTACGTGAAGCCGGCTTATGAGGACTTGGGAGTCGACGGTGAATACGAAGATGCTAAGCTGCTGGCTTCGTATGAAAAGGAAGTCGAACAAGCTTATGCTTCTCAAGGCTTTCATGTGTATTGGGTCGAATCGGATGCCCTGATCGCTCAGGGCGGTGCTGTTCACTGCACAACAATGCAGATTTCTCGCTAAGGACCGACGCAAGTCTCAGAAGATTGGAGTCCGATCAGGGTGCTGCCGGAGCTGCTGCAAGAGGAGCCCCTGATACCGACCAAATCTTCTCGCCTTGCAGCATCAACGAATCACCCAGCACCTGTTTCGCTGCAGGATCGATCCAAAGAGCCAGGTGTGTGTAATCTTCGAACCCAGGCATGGGTATTTTGCTTTTCTTCCACGAAAAAACTTCTGACTTACTCTCTACGATCGCGATCTGATCGCCGGCCGCAAACCAAAAGCTATCGTTCTGTCCACGACCCGCAGCTCGAATCGAACCACCGAGATCAACGGGCAGTTTGCTGGTATCAAACTGATTCAAAAGCGCCTGGCCTTCGCGAATCGAGAGAATAGCAATCGAGGTTTCAAGATCTAAGATGAGATCGTTGACGCCTGCATACAGTACTCGCATCTTCTCCCGATTGCCCTGAAGGGCCGCTGTAGAGAAGCGTTCGATCGTTATGCTCCCCTGTTCAACCGAGCCTGCTTTGCGCCGCCCGACTTCGTCAGCTTTCACGAGCCAAAACTCACTCTCTGGCAAGGTGAAGAGCTGGGCTCCCTCACCGCCAACCACTGAAGGCTCCAAAACTTTGGGAGGCTGATCGGGAGTTGAGCCGTAAACCCAGGACTTGCCGTTTTTTCCGAAAAGGATGATCTGATCCTCTTTAATTTTGCTTATCCCACTGATATTTTTAAAAAAATCAGCCGGAGCTAGCTCCGAGTTTTTGGCTAGCTGTAAGACCAAAGGGGACAGGTCGGCTTGCACAGTGGCATCGCCGCTTCCATTGGTGCCCTGACCCGATCGAGAAGGTTCCGCCCCCTGAGCATTGCGTCGATTCACATCCTTTTCCGTAACCCGCGCACAGCCAAAGCTCAGCGTAAGCCAGCATGCCCACAATAATGTTCCTGATTTTTTCACGATTCCCCTCACCTTTTCTCCGTCCTCTCCGGAAGTTGAGCTTTCTTGCTCCGTGCTCTCCCAGCGCAGAGGACCCCTGGTAGATACTATTTCGGAGCAAAGTATTTCAAACTTTACTGAAGTTCCGAAGGCCCCAACTTTGTCGCAGGGGAGCAACAGATTTTACAGGGAAGCTTTTGCCGAGTTCGACCTCTCTGGGGTAAGATAAGCTATGGGGTCAAAGCAGATCAGAAGTCAAAGCTCGGCACACGCTTGTCGCAAGGGCCAGGGCAGGGCTCTGCCATATGCCCAAACCTCAGGCTTTTCGCCTATCGTCTGGGACCCTTACTTATCTTCCTCAAGTTGCTTTCTGCGCTTACCGATACTATCGATAGGAACCCTCGGGAGTAAATGTCGTGGTCTTATCTAAGTTGTCCTCTTGTCTTCTCGTGGCCGGGTTACTCAGTCAGTCAGCGTTCGGACAGCAGTTAGAGAAAAAAGAAGCTGTCGAACAACAACTCAAAAAAGCCCTTCAGTCGTACAAGAACGACCAAGAAGAGCGGGCAAAGGCGACTATCGCCAGCCTTACTGAGCAGGTTCAAGGGGATTTCGACCCTGAAAAGCGCATGCAAGCCGCGATACTCTTGGCTGCGCACTATTGGGAATCTAACTTTCGGCTGTCGCGGCACTATCTCGGCATCGCCGAAGGCCTGCGATCACCCACTTCGAGTGAGATGGCTCGCTTCGATGCAGAAATTCAGCATCTGAAAGTGCGCTTTCGCCAAAGTGCCGTTCAAGATAAAGCAACCAAAGCTGATATTGAAAAGCAATTAAAAGCTAACCCCCCAGAGCCGCTGCGCCATTCTCTGGTCGAAATGCTCTTAGAGACCAACTACGGCATGGGTTTGACCAGCGAATATCTGCAAACCTACCATAGCTACTACACCTCTTACCCAAGAGCTGCACGTAAGGATCGCCTGATCAAGCAGGCCGCCGAGATCTATGCGCAGCAAGGTGATTTTACACACTACCATCAGCTGCTCGAGCACCTTCTCGACCAGTACCCCGTGACCACAGAATCCCAATGGGCCCTAGACCGCCTCATCGAACGGTCATTAGCTCATCCTGCGAAAGGGCCACGTTACGCATTCACCTACGGGCTCATGAAAAAGGTCTATCGCAATTCGTCCTCAGAACCCGAGCAGCAAAAAAAGATTCTTAAGTTAGTCCAAAGCCCAATGCGCAAGAGCTCCGACTCTGCTCCTGCCGCTTTGGATCGCTACGATACGATTCGTCTCTACACCTTTCTTCAGCTCTACGATCAAGCCCTCAGCTACGTGCAGGCTCAGCTTTTAGAGAAAGACCTCAGCCCCAAAGATGCCGGCGCTCTCCAAAACTGGAGCGCCTACATTTTAGCTGAGAAGGGCGAACATCTCGCGGCCCTCAAGCAGTACCAAAAACAGGCTTCTGATATTATTTTTCAAGAGTCAGAAGCCAAGAGCTTCATGAGCTCGAAGCAGTTTGACCTCGCCGCCCAGGAATATCAGAATCTCCTCAAACGCAAGGAGCACCCTCGCTACCGTTGGTATTACTTCTGGAACCTCATGGCCTCGGGCAACCTGCAGTCAGCAGAGCAATTTATTTCCAAACAGCCCGAGCGGATGTTTGTCGAGCGCGACTTTCGGGACGAGGCAAGCCGTTACTGGCAAGCAAAAACCTACATTTCTGAAGGGCATATGGATAAGGCTAAAGCTCTGCTTCAGCCCATTCTCAATCGCTCCTATCCAAACTATTATACGCTGCTCGCGCGCCAGGCCCTCGTGCAGGGTGATGCCGTCGCTGCACAGCTGAAGGACCGTAAACTCGCGGAAGCTGGCCTGAGTGAAGGCTCGGAGCTCAAGCTCAGCCCCGAAACCTTCAGTTCGAACGTGCGCCTAGCAGCCTTCACTGGAAAGTCTCCTCAAGATAATGACAAGATCAGCACCACGGGTCTTAGCACCCCGAATGCCCAGCAGCTTCCCTACGCCGATCACATCAAGCAACTCGGAAAACTGCTGCAAATCGACCCCTATCTGATCATGGGCATCGTCCGTTCGGAAAGTGCCTTCAATTCGAAAGCCATCTCTATCGCAGGTGCTCAGGGACTGATGCAGCTGATGCCCTACACGGCTGTCCGCCTATCAAAAGTCGTCGATGACAAAGATTTTCGCCTAGAACTTTTGCAAAGCGGTGAAACCAACCTGCTCTATGGCTCGATGTACCTCACCCTCCTGCTCGACTACTACAAAGGCCACGCCGTTCCAGCCGTCGCAGCCTATAACGCTGGCCCCATAGTGGTCGACAAGTGGCTCAAGGAATGTCGCGGCTGCCCTGTCGATGCCTTTGTGGAGTATATTCCCTACGCAGAAACCCGTAGTTATGTGAAAAAAGTCCTCTCTGCTTACGTCGCCTATAAAGCGGCCGAGACGCACACGGACCCAGAATTTTTAAGCAAAGAGCTGCCCACGGACACTCCCGCACAAGCGACGATTTTCTAAGCTTAGAGGCCTCATTCCAGTTTCGCAAAAAGACCAAAGCTCCTGCAATGGAGCTTTTCTCTTTTGATCATCCTTGCTAGAACCATGAAGCAAACCTCCTTTGGAGTTCCTCTATGCGTAAGCTCCTAGGCTTTCTGGTTCTCTTTGTTCTGACATGTCTCGGTTTTTATGTCTCCTGGCGTAGTGCTGCTCCCAGCTGGCAAGGGCAAGACTTACGCATCACACACAAGGTGCCTGATGAGTTCGATATTCTCCTACTCGGGGATACGGGATCGGGAAATGAGGACCAAAAAGCAGTCGCTCAGGCCCTAGAAAAAGTTTGTCAGGATTCCCAAGCTCAGGCGGTGTTCCTGCTTGGCGACAACTTCTATGCCCATGGAGTCTCTGGCCTCGATGATCCGCAGTGGCAGACCAAATTTCAATCCATGTATGACACCCCCTGTGTCAAGCAGCTTCCCTTCTATGCGATTTTAGGTAATCACGATTACCAACAAAATCCGGGTGCTCAGATCACCTACACGAGTGAACATCCTTCTTGGCACATGCCTCACCGCTTCTACAGCGTCGATTTTGGTAAGCGCTTGCGGGTCATCGCACTGGACAGCAATTACCCGGATCTCTGTGGTTCAAGTTCCCACTGCAATTTCGATTTCTTACGCGAGAGTTTGCAAGCTGATTCTGAGGAATTTTTGGTGCTTGCTCATCATCCCATTCAAAGCCTCAGTGCTAAGTATCCGGGCATGCCATTGCCTTCCCGGATCCTTCGCCAGTTTCTTTGCAAGGTCCCTCATCTTTTCTATATGTCGGGACATTCTCATCATCTTGAACTCAGACGCGATGAAGAGTGCCAGCTCGATGAGGTGATCAACGGTGGAGGTGGAGCTTCTCTCTACGAACTACGTCCTATGGAGGCAGCTGTGCGCTTTGCTAAGAGTACTCATGGTTTTGTTCGTCTGCGCCTGAGACCGCAGACTCTAAAGATTGAGTTTTGGAATGAGCAGGCTCAGAATATCTTCACGAGCGAACGCCCTCTCACTCGGTAGTAGTCCGACGGATTGCACACTTTTTGGGTGAATCCCTCAAACAAGCTAGAAAAGGCCTTGCAGGTGTCCTTGTAAAAACCGATAATTGAGGGAATCAAGTTCGAATTAAAGAAGGTATCTATGGCGAGCGAGGCAACTCCTCCAGTCGACAGTCATGACGATCTCAACTATCGGTTTCGCGCTGAACGTTCAGCCAATCTCATCAAATTCAAGGGTGTGATCTCCGATGTTTCTGATTTTGAGCCACTCGCTGATATCTTCACCGATGGGGCAATGTGTGATCTCACCGAGTTGGAGTTTGCTAGCTGGAATGGTCTCTCCCATCTCCTTTCCTTTCTCAAGCATCACAGTATGAATCTGATTTTGACCAAGGTGCCCTCACGCACCTTTCAGGTCATTCGCTTGCTTGATCCTGAGGGCAAACATCTCAAAATTGAACAGGCTGAGATGCGGACTTGGGACAGTGCGAAAAAATCCGACAACTTTGCCTTTTTTGAGCTGAACCGGCTTCGTCAGGTCATCGATGCCAAACAAGAATTTGGCGCTATTGATGGCATCAGCCTATTGTCTCCCTTGCGTTTTGCAATTCCCGATTACCCCCGCAATGTGAGCGTGATTTCGTTTCCCAACTGGAATCCAGATCATCATGAGGAATTGAATTTTTGGCTGAGCTACGCCGAGTTTCTCGTCGAAACCATCGCCGTCAGTATCGGTCTGCTCCACGCTGGCCTCGCTAACTGTCTCTGGACTCTCTCCGAGATGAGTGCGACGGTCCGTGCTGTCGAGCGCGCCTTAAGCATTCTTGCTCCCCAAAAGGCTCCAGGCCTTTCCAGCAGTATCGACAAGGCTAAAGCGGTCATAAAAAAAGAATTTGCTGAAGGCATCGCAGCCGTTGAGATGATTGAAGCTCAGGTACGAGCTGAGTACGTAAAGCTGCGAACCTCCATCACCCAGACCGATGCGGACTTCAGTCAAACCCACGAAAGCGTCAATCAGTTTTTGAAGGTCGTCGAGGACATGGATCTGCCTGGGCAAAGTCTTGAAAACCATGGCTCTATCGTCGTCGAGAACCTGATCCAACTGTCTCTGAGACCAGAACTGGTCAAACAATTGGTAGAGCTGCAGAATCTTTCTGAAGACCAACT
>CANGNB010000086.1 GCA_947454545.1 Oligoflexaceae bacterium | reverse complement strand
GGATACAGGATACGTTCCGTTCCTGGTGGAGCTTATCGAGACAATAAGGCCTGATTTGTGGCCAAGCTCTTGGGCCGAACAGAGGAGGAAAAAGTTCTTCACTGCCGAGGGCACCATTCCACCCCATTCGGGTACGACAAAAATGAAGGCGTCGGAGGCCTGGAGTTCTTTTTTAATGGGATCCCAGAGCTTGGTCCATGAGGGGTTACCAGACCAAATCGATTCGTCCCAGAGAGGGAGCGGGTTATTCACAAGGTCGAGCAGGTAAGTCTCGCCGAGGGACAGCTTTTGGATTTCATCTTGAATGTAGCGCGATACTTTGCCGCTCTGCGCTTGGGCGCGCGAGCTGCCACTGAGTATAGTAAATTTCACGAGAGCACTCCTAAGGGTTCACCAGTTGCGGATTATAGTGTGTGAATTCCCTTTTTTCCAGGAGATGCTGCCCGTCGAGAGGGGAACTAAAGCCTCAGCAGCTGCCGTTTCGTCAATGGAAAGACCGTTGTGCTGAGTGATCGTGTACTGGTAGTCGCCTGTAGGGAGTCGCAACTTTTTGGACTGTCGGTTGGATATCTCAAATTCCATCTCACTGGCCGTGCTTGAGCGTAGGTAGGAGTCGGCAAGTTTTTTGTTTTGCAGAAGCTCCTCGGTCTTTTGGCAGTGCGATGCGATAGGAGCATTGAGGGTAAATTCCGAAGCAATCAACTGCTGATCGAGACGTGTGGCAAACAAGGGGTGCCAGAGGCAGTTCACAGAAAGCAGAGGGTTTTCTGTTCGCAGATTCGGGTCGGTGACAGGTTGAAGGGTGATCCAGTAATCCTTGGCAGCATTGGGATGGGGCGGCAAGGAAAGAGTGAATACGCCGACATAGCTGGCATCTTCGATCCGGCGCGATAGCGCTTCGATTTCTCTTAGGGCAAGATCGAGACCCACCAGGGCCATATCGCGATCGAGAGCGGATTGGTTACACACGCGGTCTTGCCAGAGTTTGGACTGAAAGCTCAAGGGCAGTTCGTTGGGGAGCGAGTGGGTGATAATACGACAAAAGCGTCGTGTATCGCGAATGCTACGTTCACTTTCGAGGGCGCTGAGCAGTTGCTGAGAGAGTGTGAGACGGCGAATCAAGAGGTAGGGCTGATGATTCCACTTAGTGGACATATTACGTTTGCTGGCTTCGAGTGAGCTGAGGAGCTCGCTCATCGACTTGTGCTTGAGTTCGCAATTAAGACCTTTTTCCCCTTTGATTGTCATGAGGCAATCGGGTGCAAGATTGCCCAAGGTGCTGAGCAGTTCCCGCGCTTCGGGACTCTGCGTATTCAGGGTTATGCTTGCTTCCCCTTTGGCTTTTTCGCAGAGTTTTGCCTCGGCAAGGAGGGAAT
Source organism: Oligoflexaceae bacterium (assembly GCA_947454545.1). Taxonomy (GTDB): domain Bacteria; phylum Bdellovibrionota_B; class Oligoflexia; order Oligoflexales; family Oligoflexaceae; genus Oligoflexus. Next base: position 12,684 of record CANGNB010000086.1, on the reverse strand, counting down.
GGGTTGAGGCTTGGTCGACGTTAAAGGATTGGCTCCAGACGCGCACACCTATGGGGCCTTTGGACTTCAGCGCAGCTGTCATATCGAGATCTACGCGTGAGTCTCCCAGAGGGCTATTCACAAACAGCGCCCAATGCGTTGGGCTATCATTTTCGCAGCTATTACGGTCGAATTCACCAACATAGGTAGGCGTGTTTTGGCCCGACTGGAGATAGACTTTTACGCTAGCGGAAAAGTCTGGCGCCTGCGCATGTAAGACTGGGCCTTGCGACTCACCCATGTTTTGACAGGAAAGTGCCAGCCCTGCCATCAGAGTGCAGGCTAGGTTTTTAGAAAACAGAGACTTTCTGAACGGCAAGATCCACTGCTTCATTGAAACCACCCAAGGACGGATTTGAGGATTCTACGGACCACGACAAAGGCTGGCACAATTGCAGAACTTTGCGCGAAACGACGACACCATCCTCGTTTTCGGTGACCAAGTGGATGTCTTTGGGGCCAAACTTACGGCTGGTTTGATTTTTGGCCCAAAGGTAGAGCGAAGGCTGCGTGACAAATTCACGGCTGAGCTTCACTGTTTCGAAAGAAACGCGAGCTGATAGGGGAAAACCATCGCGAGCAAATTTGTCTAAGCCCTCGATCATGTCGAAGGAACCGTAGTCAACCCCGTCAATTTCCACAAAAGTGGTAAGAGTGGACTTTTTGAGGGCTGCTTTGATGCTATTGCCAATGCAAAACAAGCCCGACAAAATGCCCGTTACAATGCATATTTTTTTCATGAGCGTCGGAAAGCGTCTCATGGGACTCCCAGTGTGCCTAAGAAATCTTGGTCTTTTCCCTCAAAGCTTAGCATAGTGAGCTGGGCTTGCCTACCTATGATGACGTATGAAGACCGAAATTTAAGCACCCTGGATCGGAGCTCTGTCGCGAGAGTGCGACAGCTGCGTCCTTACCAAAACCGGCTTAAAGCTGGTGGGCGATCGCATCAATTTCAACGTTGGCACCACGAGGCAGCTTAGCAACCTGAACAGTTGCACGAGCTGGAAACGGCTTGCTCAGATAACTCGCATAAACGTCATTTACTTTGGCGAAGTTTTCAAGATTCTGCAAATAAATTGTAGTGCGAATCACAGCATTTAAATCGCTGCCTGCGGCGCGGAGGACAGCTTGGAGATTTTTCATCACCTGATGAGTCTCGGCTTCAATGTCAGAAGTTACTAGCTCACCTGTTGTTGGGTTGAGAGGAATTTGGCCTGAGCAGTATACAAGTCCGTTGTGCACGATAGCTTGAGAGTAGGGACCGATAGCAGCAGGAGCCTCTTTTGTGGCGACTTCTGTGGGGCGCGACATGATATGAACCTTTAAAAAGAGGGGAATTGCGAGCGAAAGGCTCGCAACTAGTTATCAGTGTAGGGCTTGAGATTCGTAGACCTGACTTAAATCGTGTACAACAGAGGCTGAGACACCCGGTGTATTCTCGGCTAGTCTGATCATTTGCTGAGCTTGTTCGTTTTGGTCCAAGGCAAGATAAGCTTGGGCGGCATGGACATAAAGCTTCCAGTGGACGGCTTTTTTCTCCATGTGCTCAAGACGCCAGACGAGCTGAGGAATCTTTTCGAATTGCTGAGCCAAGCCAAGGGCTGCTGTATATTCTATGAGGAATTCATCGTCACGAATGCCAGCACTGTACGCTTCTTCCAAAAGCTGGGCTTTCAGCAGTTTGTCGTTGGGATCCATAAGCTCAGCAGCAAGGGAGTAGCCTGCGTACGCATGGCACTGCTCAGCTTTAGAGCGAAGACGATCTGCGGCTGTAGCCTTATCTTCGATGAGGTAGATAGAGGCTATGAGTTCCCATAGACGCACATTGTTGGCGTCAACTTGTAGGCCAGCGTCGGCCCACTGCAGTGCTTCTTGATCCTGTTCGAGAGCGTAGTAAATGGCGGCAAGATTGGCACATGGAGCTGCCTCCATCGGAGCCAAAGCATGCGCCTGGCGGAGGAGGACTATGGCCTCATCCAGCTCACTTTCCATCATGAGGGCGGAGCCAAGAGCGAGGCATGCCCGAAAGTCGCTGTCCAAAGCATACTGAGGGTAAGTGTCTGCAAGCTTGACGACTACACTCGAAAGACCCATTGCGGTGAGTTCTTCCAGGAGATCGACAAACTCTTTCTGATCAGCAGGCGCTTGCTTGCTGATCAGATGTTCGAGTTCGTGGCGGAACAGGCTGTGTTCTTCGTCACTGGGACGGTCTGTCTGATGGCCCGTGTACTCAGATTCAGTGATCCCCAGATAACGGCGCAGTTGGGGACCCATCGGAAAGTGGGACCAGTTTGCAAAATTATCGGATGCGCTCATGGTTCAGTTACTCCAGGGTCATCTTTTGCACACGAATGTGCAGGTTACGTAATTCGTCGGGGCTGACTTCACTCGGAGCTTCCGTCATCATGCAAGTCGCCTTATTCGTTTTAGGGAATGGGATGACATCGCGTATTGAATCGCTACCAGTGAGGAGCATAACCAAACGATCCAGGCCAAAAGCCATACCGCCGTGAGGAGGTGCTCCGAATTTCAAAGCTTCGAGGAGAAAGCCAAACTTGCTTTGAGCTTCTTCAAGAGTCAGTCCGAGGGACTTGAAGATGCGTGATTGCAGAGCTTGGTTGTGAATACGAATCGATCCACCAGCAACCTCATTACCATTGAGGACGAGGTCATAGGCTTTGGCTTTGACCTTTTCGGGTTCGCTTTCCAAAAGGTGCAAGTCCTCATCCCTAGGTGAAGTAAAGGGATGGTGACAGGCGATGAGGCGTCCGCTTTCGGGGTCGCGTTCGAAGGATGGGAAATCGAGCACCCAGAGAAAATTGAAGGTTTTAGGATCGGTCAGTTTAAGACGACGACCGAGTTCCAAACGTACGGCACAGAGGGCGGCTTTTGTGGTGCGGTAATCGCCTGCACCAAAGAGCAGCAAATCCCCTGGTTGGGCTTGCAGGTGTTTGCTGACAGCTTCAACAACACTGTCACCCAAGAACTTGGCGATAGGCGATTGCCAGCTCTCTTGGCCTTTACCCTCTTTCACTTTTGCCCAAGCGAGACCGCCGGAGCCGTACTGTTTAGCGACTTCGCCTAATTCGTCGAGGTCTTTACGACTGAAGGCCTCGGCCTGGCCGGGAACGCGGATAGCATTCACGATGCCGCCTGTGCTCAGTGCCTGTGCAAAGACTTTGAATTCGGTTTTTTCGACGATAGGCGCGATATTTTGGAGCTTGAGATCAAAGCGCGTATCGGGCTTATCACAGCCATAATCTTCCATCGCGACATCGTAGCTCATGCGAGGGAGAGGAAGAGGCACAGCTTTTCCTGTCGATTTTTCCCAGGCGCGGGCTATTACACGTTCCATAGTCGTGAGGACTTGCTCACGATCGACAAAAGACATCTCAAGATCGATCTGAGAAAATTCTGGCTGACGGTCAGCTCGCAGATCTTCGTCACGGAAGCATTTGACGACTTGATAGTAGCGGTCGAAGCCCGAAATCATCAAAACTTGCTTGAACAGCTGGGGGCTTTGCGGGAGAGCATAAAACTTTCCGGCATGAACGCGCGAAGGCACGAGAAATTCGCGTGCACCTTCAGGTGTCGACTTATAGAGATACGGAGTTTCGATATCAAGAAAACCCTCGTCTTCGAGAGCTCGCCGCATTTCACGCACAAAGAGTATGCGCTTGAGGATATTGTCCTTCAAGTTGGGACGTCTTAGGTCGAGGTAGCGATATTTGAGTCGCGTCGCTTCGTTGGCTTCCGTCTGCTCTTGAATTTGAAAGGGCAAAGGTTCCGAGCCATTCAAAAGCTTAGCGTGGTCGGCAATCACTTCGATGGCGCCTGAAGTGACGCGAGTGTTAACCATACCATCAGGGCGTCGCCGTACAGTACCTTTGACGGCAAGGACGAACTCATTGCGAAGCTTTTCACCGATCTCAAGCACGTCCTTGGACTGTGAGGGGTCCAGTACCACCTGAGTGATGCCGAAGCGATCGCGCAAATCGATGAAGATGAGATGACCGTGGTCACGGCGTGTTTGAACCCAGCCCATGAGGGTGACCTGCTGGCCTTCATTTTTGTCTGAAAGTTCGCCAAGGTTATGTGTCCGCTGCCATCCGTCTAACTGTGTGCTCATGGGGTGACTCTCATGGGTTATAAGGAATGAAGATGCATTTGCTGCAAGGCGCTGATTTCAGAACGGGCTCGCTACGGGAGGAAAGTTCCTAGGGAGACGAAGCTGATCCAAGATACGGCACCGCAGCGAATGGACCTCTGAATCGAGGGGGAAGTCTAAGGTATCCCCCGCGAGATCAGGTCTTCGCTCTAGCGCGCTTAATTTAGCACTGCTGGACAGAGCGATCTATTAGCCAAATCGGCCGACTATGTAGTCGCGTGTCAATTTTTCGGTAGGCTGGGAAAAGATCTTGGAGGTCTGGTCATACTCGATCAGATCGCCATTGTACATAAAGGCTGTGTGCTCGGAAACACGAGCGGCCTGCTGCATGTTATGGGTGACGATCAGAATCGTATAGTTTTCTCGTAATTCGTGGATGAGGTCTTCAATCGCCAGGGTCGACTGAGGGTCTAGAGCAGAGCAGGGCTCGTCCATCAGAATGACCTCGGGATCCATGGCTATCGCACGGGCAATACAGAGACGCTGCTGCTGACCGCCAGAAAGTGCCAGGCCGCTGTCATTGAGCTTATCTTTCACTTCGTCCCACAAAGCTGCTTTGCGAAGACAGCGCTCGACCAGCTCGTCGAGGTCGCCCTGGTAACCGTTGATACGTGGTCCCCAGCTAATATTTTTGGCAATGGAACAGGTAAAGGGGTTTGGCTTTTGGAAGACCATGCCTACGCGTCTGCGAAATTCAGTGACGTCCGTACGGGAACGGTAGATGTCACTGCCTTCGAAGAGCACTTCACCTTCGTAATGAAAGCTGTCGATAAAATCATTCATACGGTTGAAGGTCCGCAGCAAAGTGCTTTTGCCGCAGCCGGAAGGTCCAATGAGGGCCGTCACAGTACGCTTGGGAATTCTAAGGCTCACATTTCTTACGACTTTCTTTTGGCCGTAGTAAATGTTGAGGTTGCGAGTTTCGAGAATGGAACTGCCATGCGTGTGTATCACGGTTTTTTTGCTCCCCATTTCGAGCGAAGGATAATAGCTGCAGAGTTACAGATCACCAAGAATCCAAGGAGGACTATAATGCCCGCAGCTGCCAGATCGTGGAACTTAGCTTGCGGCCGTGAGGCCCAGTTGTAAATTTGGATCGGCATTGCGGTGAAGCTATCAAATATGGATTCTGGAACAAACGCAACGTACGTAAGAGCTCCGAGCATAATGAGGGGGGCTGCCTCACCCATGGCCCGCGCCATTGCTAATATAACTCCAGTTGCGATGCCAGGTGTTGCCGCAGGCAGGACATGATCGCGCACTGTTTGCCAACGACTTGCGCCGAGGGCAAAGGCTCCCATGCGGATAGAGTCAGGAACACTTTTAAGAGCCTCACGGGCTGCGATGATGATGACGGGCATCACGAGAAGACTTAAGGTGAGAGCACCGGCGATGACCGAGCGTCCCATCCCAAAGAAGCGAACAAAAATGCCGAGACCCAGCATTCCGTAAATGATGGAGGGAACACCTGCGAGGGTTGCGATGCTGAGCTCGATCCAAGATTGGATGCGGCCTTTGCCAGCTAGCTCTTGCAGATAGACCGCTGCGCTGACACCGAGCAAAACAGCAAAGACGAGAGTCAGAGCGCCAAGCCACATGCTTCCATAAATAGCAGATTTAAAACCCGCTTTATCAGGGAAGCGTGAAGGGAAATTGACGAAAAATTCGGAGCGAAGATAGGGCAAACCATCCCATAGTACGCTTCCCACGAGATAGAGGAGGACGCCGAGGGCAACAAGGGTTGCACCGAGAATAGCCTTTGTGAGTATCCACTCTTTGATTCGACGCCGATTGGCATGAATGGCAAACGAGCTACGGATCTCTTGAGTATCCATGATTGTGCCTTCTTCAGATGTCGTTAAACGTCGTGGAGGCCCTATGGTTGTGTCTAATTCTAAACGAGTCATTCGTATTTCCTCGCAAAGCGTTTGACAATGAATTGGGACAGCAGGTTCATGGCCAATGTCATGAGGAAAAGCATAAGGCCAACAGCAAAGATCGATTGATATTCAATCGTGCCGTGAGCGACATCGCCCATGCTGACCTGAGCAATATAAGAGGTCATGGCTTGAACACCCACGAAAGGATTGGCTGTAATCTGAGGGGTAGCTCCCGCAGCCAGGGTCACAGCCATGGTCTCACCGATCGCTCTCGAAAACGCAAGAATGAATGAAGCAAGAATACCGCTCAAAGCTGAGGGTAAAACAATTTGAAAAATAACTTCTGACTTACGTGCACCCAGAGCATAGGCCCCGTCTCGAAGAGTTTTGGGTATAGCTCGAATGGAATCGTCGCAAATGGATGCTATGGTTGGTAGAACCATGATTGCGATCACAAGGGAAGCACTGGCAGCGTTAAAGACTTCCGTTTCTGGGTAAAGAGTCTGCAGAAAGGGAGTGATCTTGGTAATCGCAAAGTACCCATAAACGACAGAGGGTATGCCAGCCAAGATTTCAAGAATCGGCTTCAGGACTTTCTGCCACCAGCCTTGGGCATATTCTGCAGTATAGACGGCTATCCCCAGGCCTATGGGCAGAGCAAAAACAAGAGCGCCGAGTGAAATAAGGAGGGTGCCGCAAACCAGAGGTAAAACCCCAAAATGTCGCGGCTCAAATAAGGGTGCCCATTCTGTTCCGAAGACAAAGTCTAAGACAGGAACTTCGGCAAAAAAATGAACGGATTCGTTGACGAGGATGTAGATGATGCCCAGGGTTGTAAGGACCGAAATGAGGGCACAAAAAAACAGTGCGCGAAGTACAGTTCGCTCACGCCATTGTTGCCATGCACTCACCCCTGCCCATCTTTGGCTTGAGCTCACACCTTCCTCCTGTGACAAAGGCCTAAGCGGAGCGTTTTGATCGAACGTGCGCTTAGGCCCTGAATCTTTAACTTATATAACCGGTATCTTCGAAAAAGAGCACCGATTTATCTCATATGCTAGGCCAAAATCAATGGCTTTGCTTTGCGCCGCTGACCGCAGCCTGAAACTTCTTCTGAGTCTCGGTGTAAATGGCCTCTTTCAAGGGAACATAACCGACTTCTTTCGAAAGCTTACCGGCTTTTTTCAAGAAAAACTCAACGAAAGCTTTGACTTCAGGTTTTTCAGCAGACTTGAGGTTGACGTAGAGGAGGAGCGGACGTGAGAGGGCGTAGGTGCCAAGCTCGATAGTCTGAGGATTTGGCTCGACGACAACCTTGTCTTTGCCTGCGAGGGGAATGTCGCGGAGGGCGCCTTTGTTTTCGACATAGTATGCGAAGCCAAAATAGCCGAGAGCATTTTTATCTTTGCTTACGCCAGTCACGATAACGTTATCATCTTCGGAAGCGACGTAGTCGTTACGTGAGAGACGCGCCGTACCCATGACGTGTTCTGTGAAGAAATCGAAAGTTCCTGAGTCGGATCCTGGTCCGTAGAGCTTGATGGGCTCAGCTGGCCAGCTGGCGTCGAGATCTTTCCACGTTTTCACTTTGCTTCCTGGTTCCCAAAGAGATTTGAGCTGATCGAGAGATAGGTTTTTGACAAAAGTGTTGGACTTATTGACCACAACGGCAATTCCGTCGTTTGCAATGGGAAGTTCGACGTATTTAATCTTTCCGTCGCTGGCTTTTTTTGCTTCTTCGTCTTTAATCTTACGAGAGGCGTTGCTGATGTCGATGTCACCTGTGACAAATTTCTTGAAACCACCGCCGGTTCCTGAAAGGCCAACTGTGACGCGGACGTTTGGATATTCTTTCTGGAACTCTTCAGCAGCAGCTTCGGCGATAGGGAAGACTGTGCTCGAACCGTCAAGTTTGACTTCGCCTTTTAGGGACTTATCGACACCCCAAGCGAGGTGAGTGCTTGAAAGAAGCGCAGCGCCGAGAAGGAGATTCTGAACTTTCATACGTAACTCCCACAGAGATGTGTTCGACCCGTAATGGGTCCTCAACCGGTTCACTCGTACAAGTCTTCTGTAAAACTTTGATAAAGAGCTTGCGAAAAGTTTGACACCTTTACCTATTCGACTCGGTACCTCAAAAACTGTGATGCTTGCGGTACGTTCGGCTTATACCCGGATTGCGCGTATCGCGAAAGAGAAAACTGGCTTTTAGAAAAACCGTAAGCAGCTCTTATGCATTTGTAACAATCCGAAATCATGATAAAAATTAGTGGGCGCGAGCGAGCCGAACCACGAAGGTTGCACCTTGGCCGAGCTCGCTTTCGACATGAATGCTGCCCTGAATTTGGATGACCAGATGCTTGACGATAGCGAGTCCCAAGCCTGTGCCACCCTCATTTTTCGTGCGCGCAGCGTCAACGCGATAAAAGCGTTCAAAAATACGAGGCTGATCCGTTTTTGCAATACCAATACCATCGTCTTTAACAGTGAGTTCGACGCATGAATCGATGGTCCTGAGGCCTATCGATACATGTCCGGAGGGGGGGGTATACAGCACGGCATTGGCTAGCAGGTTATCCAGAATGTGGGACATTGCTTTTTGGCTGCCCTTGACCTGCATGTGCTCGGCGTCGAAGTTCAGTTTGAGCTCGATCTTTTTGCTATCCATCTTGGGTTGATGACGAGCGATCGCCTCTTCGACTATAGGTCGCCAGTCGATGACCTCTAAGTCAACGAGACCTTCATTGGCTTCGATGGTGGCCAGTCGCAAGAGATCGTTGACCAGATTGCTCATGCGTTCGGCATTGCTCTCGATGATGCGCAAGAAGCGAACATTATGCTGGGGATCGTTGAGAGCTCCCGCGAGTAAGGTGTCGACATAGCCACGGATCGAGGTGAGTGGGGTCTTCAGCTCATGCGAGATATTGCTCGAAAACTCCCGTCGGATCTGTTCCATTTTCTCGCGGCGTGAAATATTTGCCTGAACTGCCTCAGCCAAGCGATTGATGGCCAAACCAAGAGTCCCGAGTTCGTTGCGAGGAAGTTTCCGAATACGAGCCCCGTAGTTGCCAAGACTGATGGCTTCGGCAACTTTGGTCATCTCTGAAAGGGGATCAGTGATCCGGCGGACGAGGATCAGCGCTATGAGCAGTGAGAGTAGCATGCCGAAGGCAGCTCCAATCGCTACCGCTGAGAAGATGTCAGACAAGCGTTCCTGGAGATTGCGCACCGGGACGCCAAGGCGAATAAAAAGCGGTCCTTTAGCTGTCTGTATGCGCTTGGCTGTATACAGCGTTTGCGATGCTTTTATATCGCTGTAACGTTTGGCTACTCCAATATCCTGGCGAGCTGCATCCTTAAGCTCGGGGCGCATATCGTGGCGTTCGGATGAGGTGATTTCTTCAACCTCTGACTCGAGGAGAATGGAACCCGCATCATCAAGGATCGACAGACGAGTCTTTGCATCCCGGGCCATGTTCACCAGCAGTTTGATCGACTCCGGCTCGCGCCAGGTACTGCCATCAGCAAAGTAGGGCTCAAAGAGCACCAGTTTTTCTTGGAGCCCTTCAAGTGCGGTATCTTCGATGAACTGCTCGGCTTTGATCACCAGCAGGTAGGAAACCACGAAGGTGGTAAAAGCAATAATGAGAACGTAAGAGAGAAAATTCTTCCAAAAAAAATTGGAACGAATCATTGCATTTCCTTGAATCGATAGCCGAGTCCGCGAACTGTTTCGATGAGGTCACGTGATTCGCCGAGCTTTTTGCGAATCGAACGAACGTGAACGTCGATGTTGCGGTCGATGAGTACGCCCTCTCCCCCGGTAACAGCATCCAAAAGGCGATCGCGGGAGAGGACGATCCCGGGACGCGAAATAAGAGCGTCAAAAAGTCGGAACTCTGCCAGAGTCATGATGACCTGGGATCCACCCACTTTGACCTGAAAGCGCGCTCTATCGACTTCGACATCGCCCTGCTTCACAACATCCCCTGCTTCACGCGCTTTGGTCGCGCCCTGCTGGGGCAAAGTGCGCAAGCGTGTGTACACTCGGGCTACCAGTTCCTTGATGCCGAAGGGCTTAGTGATGTAATCATCAGCACCAACTCCAAGCCCAAAGACGATGTCCGTCTCTTCGCTCTTCGCCGTCAGCATGATGATGGGGACGGCCCGCGTTTCTGGATTCTCACGAACCCGCTTACAGACCTCGATACCGTTCATAATGGGGAGCATCAGATCGAGAATGATAAGATCAAAACGTCCTTCCAGAGCTTTCTCAAGTCCTGCTTGGCCGTTGCCACAAACAGTAACTTCAAAACCCTCCCGATTGAGGTTGTACTCTAAGAGTTCGCGAATATCGTTGTCATCTTCCACTACGAGAATCTGCTTCACCTTAGCCTCCGATTCGGGGTCTGTTCGCCCTAGGTATAGGGGAAACAGCACCCGAAAGCAAGGTTTCCCCTCGGACTTTTCACAGACTCTTCGGAGTGTGATGTAAGGGTTCTATACTATTGATTTTATTGTTTTATTGGGATGTAAAGGGCATAAAAATTTCCAATAAAGAAGTCGCTGAGGCCCAATGCAGACGAAGGGGTATGACAAAGATTGGGAGATTGAGGCTTCGAAAGACCTCCGGGGAGCGCCAAAAATCCTTCTCAGTCGTGACCAGAACGGGGCAGCGCTGAGCAAGTTGGTGTAAAGCAGGTTCAGGGATCTCTTGATGGTCGCCAACCAGAAGAGACTCCAAGACGTTAAAGCCTTGAGACTTCAGATGGGCCTGCACCCTTTCAGGACGTGCGATACCTAGGACCAATGCCCCTTCTCTCGCTGAAACACCTGGTACTAAGGGAGGTCCGGCGACCTGCAGCAAGGGGCCGTCTTCAAATATGAGCTTGTGTTTGGGTAAGGGGATACTATCGAGACTTTTCGGAGCTCGCCATGAGGGATCACTGGGGCTGCGCGTGAGTAGAATATGATGAGCTCTCTTCAGAGCAGACCGTGGTTCACGTAGCCGGCCTGCGGGGATGCACCAGCCGTTGTCAAAGGGGCGTTGAGCATCCAATAAAACGAGATCAAGGTCGCGGTGGATCTGCAAATGCTGAAAGCCATCGTCCAAAATCCAGTGCGTCGGCGCTGGGTGGGAGGTGAGATAGCGCTGAGCAGCCAAAAATCTTCGGGCGCCTACGATCACCGGTACGTTCGTCAAGCGGGCTGCTTGCATGCGCGCTTCATCAGCATGAAAGCTCGTGTTCTGTTGGGGTGGCATAAGCAAGGAGGAGCCTAAATAGACTGCAGAATCTTCAGCTTTGAGTCCACTGCGATAGCCTCGGGTGAGAATAGCTGGACGAAAGCCCCTGGCGAGCAGAGCTTCACAAAGGGCCATCACAACGGGGCTTTTACCTGTGCCACCCACCTCGAGGTTGCCCACAGAGATCACAAAGCCAGGAAGGTGGTGGGAGCGTTTGAAGCCCACAGAAAAGAGGAGCGCTCTCAATCGTGTCAGGAAGCTAAAGATGATCGCAAGGGGCGCCAAGTACCTCATGTCCAAAGATCTCCGGACGGGGTACGTCCCCAGGCCGCAAGCGACATCTCACAAACAAATCGCCGCTCGCGATCGGCGCGGTTCGGATCTTTGCGAAAGGGCAGTTTGAGAGTTCTTTGGCGATGGGCATGGACAGTGCGCCAGGCTATCGTCCACTGTCCATCCGCATGGATGGGTTGGATTTCTAGATGCAGAGTCCGGTCCGACACAGGTTCAGGAATACTGTCCAGAGGAGAGCGAAAACTGCTGTGGTAGGTGATGCGACCGGTCTGCTTTTTGCCAGGACTTAGAGCTAATCCTAGGCGTTCACCGATGGCTCCTTGGGAAGCTGCATCAAAGATAACAATATTTTCGAAAGAAGAGATGGCTTCGAAGAACAGCTGGACGCAGTCATCATCATTGCGAACGACAGTCCACTTTTTTAAAGCTTCATCGAGAGCGCTAAAAACAGCTTTTTGGCTCTCGATCTGGCTCTTGCGACACCAGATTTTAATTTCAACATAAGGGATATGCGGGCGATATCCAGAGACCAAGGGGGTGTTAGCGATCACTTTTTCAACAATTTCACCAAGAGTCGATTCACTCAGGCCGAGGCATTGCCAGCGAAAGAGCTGATAGGGGTCGGCGTCTTTGACTTTGGTCTTCAAGTCCTCCCCAAGGCTGCTGTGCCAGATAGCTTTGATTTCCTCAGGGGGGCCGGGGAGGCAGCAGATATAGAGCCCGTCTTTGAGCAGAGAGAAGGCATTGGCTGTGCCCTTCGGATTGCTGATCACGCTCGCGCGAGACGGAAAGTAGCATTGCTGCCGATTGTTATCTGAAGCTGGAACACCTAGCTGCTGAAAGCGCTGCTCTATGGAATGCCAGGACCCTTCGTCAAAGCGCAAATCATCGCCCGCCCACTTGCAGATGACCTGACGCGTGATGTCGTCGCTGGTTGGTCCAAGCCCCCCGGTGACGAAAATATAAGAGCACCGTTTGGCTAGATAGTCCAAAGCATCAAGTATATCTTTTTCGTTATCGGAAACGGTCAAATGACAGATGGGATCGAAGTGCAGATT
>CANGNB010000085.1 GCA_947454545.1 Oligoflexaceae bacterium | reverse complement strand
GTATGAAGCTTCGTCTCGATGAAACTAAAGTGCGTATCGAACAGCTTCATCAGAAATTTGAAGAGAACGAGCCCAAGACTTGAGACATCGTGCTCAAGTGTTCAAGCGTCTGTGGCCGTGACGTCGATCACATCACCGCGGTCCTGGGCAAGAGTGGAACGGCCCTGATCATAGGCCCGCTGCGGTCCAGTCCAGGGACCCTGCCCACTCGTAAAGACTTGCCCCCGACGCATAGCCCGAGCCAGCCAGGTTTTGGCACGACCCAGAAGAATGCGGCGAACCCAGGGCAACAGCAAAAAGACTGCGAACACATCGGTCAGATAACCTGGAAAGATAAAGAGCAGACCCGCCAAGACCTTAAGCAACCCATCGATCAGAGCGTCTGCAGGAGCTGCCCCACGCGCTATTGCTATTTGCAAATCCTGCAGGGAACGCGAGCCCTTGGACCGCATCACCCACTTGCCGAGGACGAGGCCTAAAAACAAGGTTGAAAGAATAATGAGCAGAGCCGAACCGGCATCATAGGTCTGCGTCAGGACACTCCCGACCCGGACGAGTATCCAGATTTCTGCCAGCGGCACCAGGAGCAAGAGCAATAGAAAGCGAGGCATCTGTCCCTTTCTGGACCCGGCTTACGGCCGCGCAAAGAGCGCCGTCAGCTGAGTCGACTTTCCTGCCGCAATCAAGATATCCCGCTCTTCAAGCGGCACATCCAAGGGGGGAGGTAATTCGAGTTTTTGCCCCTTGCGACGAAGACCTACGACCATGACACCTTTTTGCATCAAGGCCAATTCCCTCAAGGTCTTGTGGCAAAGAATCGATGATTTTTCAACATGGACTATCGTCAGATCGATGTCGAGGTTTTTGTCCGAAAAAACCTCAAAGAAATCCTCAAGTTCCGGGTGAATCATAAGCTGTGAAATCTTCACTGCACCGGTCGTGTAAGGACTCACAATCCGCGTCGCACCGGCACGCTTAAGCTTATCGATGGCGCTTTCATTGCTCGCGCGCGTGATCAGGGTCAGCTCTTTGTTGAGAAGTCGCGCCGACATCACACAAAACAGATTGTCGGCATCGTGAGGTAGAACTGTTGCTAGACAGCGAGCGCGCTCGATGCCGGCTTGCTTAAGGACATTATCATCGGAGACATCGCCTCGAAGGCAGAGCCAACCCTCTTGCCGCGCTCGTTCCACGCGCTCGGGATCGCGATCGATCACCACAAATTTTTGGCCTTTGGCAGCCATCTCATGAGCGATGGCACGGCCCATACGTCCAAGTCCACAGAGGATGGCATGATGTTCGAGGGCCTTGATCTGTCGCTCCATGATGCGTCCTCCAAGCAGGCGTTGTAGATCACCTTTAACAGCCATCTCGCCGATCTGGGTGAGGCTATAAAAGAAAAACGAAAAACCAACGCCCAAATAGACGATGACAAAGACTTTGCCCCCATCCGAGAGCGGGTGAACCACCTCATAACCAACAGTCGAGAGCGTGATGAAGCTCATATAGAGAGCATCGAGAAAACGCCAATCTTCGATCATCATAAAGCCGACCGTGCCCACAAGGGGCAAGACGATCAGAATGATGACAAGGCGAAGAACCTGCGGCAATGATCCCATACGATCCCCTCAGGCGCTCCCCTCCGTGAGAACGAAGCGCGCGCTCAGTCGTTGACGCGAATCGAAAAGTCCTCAGCGGCCTTCTTGGCATTGCGTGCATACTGCAGCACATGAATGCGCCGACCCTCGACAAAATTTTCGACAACCCTATCATAGGCTAGCATATATTTTCCTAGAGCCTCGAGCACAATCGCTGTGCTGTACGCCTGCGAACGCCACTGAGCTAAATTCCAATTCGAAGCCGAGAAGAATACTCCGGCCTGCCAGCTCTTGGATTTGTCCCAGGGTAGCGGAAAATGCGCCTGATCGTAGTTGGTATTAAAGGTCGAATCAAAGCGAATGCGCGGATCCTCAGCATGGGCCAAGAGATAATCGATGCCTTTTTGGATAGCCTCCTGGTACCGCTCACTCACGTTAAGGCGCGCAGGGATTTCAGGACCGATATTCAAAAGCGCTGTCACACCGAGTGCTGTGGCGAGATCAAAGCTCGGGTCCGTACCGCCAGAGAAGGCTCCCGCTTGCTTGGGCCAACGCCGGGCCGTATCGTCTTGTTCGGCGAGCAGATCAAACAGCAACTGCTCCGCTGCTTTTTGCGTCGCTGCGTTCTGCACATGGCCGTCGCGAAACGCACGCGTGAAGACGTACGGAAACATCATACGCTGAGGATAGTAGAGACCACAGGTGGGCCATGCGCGACGTTCCACAGCCCGTAGCATGAGCTCGGAGGCTTCGAGCACAGCCGGCTCATCCGTGCGTCCCTGAAGACCAAAGCTCAAGAGGACATTAGCATTGACGATACAGTCGACATTGTTGACCCCCAGAGGAATCACACCACTGCTTGGGCTGCGAAAGCGCTCCTCGCGCGGCAGGTTTTCGTCCTTAAGCCAGGTGAGAAATCCCCCGCTGTTCTTGCCTTTCCAAGTATCCCGAGCATCTTCGAGCGTGCGACCTTGGTCACGAAAGCTGAGCATGCGTTCGAAAGGGGACCCATCCTGGTGAAAGGGCCGATGATCCAGACGCTCACCCAAAGCACCCACCGAGAGAGCCAGCGCGGTATCGTCGGCATCACCCGGAATATTGGCAAGTGCATCTAAACCGTAGGGATTGATCTGGCGATCGCTGACATCTTCCATCCATTCCTGAGCGATGGGATTGGGATTTTGGGGCTTGATATGCAGCTTTTTCATAAGCGTCATCCCCTCACCCAAGGCCATGGGAATATTCAAGGGACCCACGCGATCCGCTTTGCTCGTCGACCCTGGGAGTTTAGGCCAAAAGCTATACCTGTCCTCATGTTTATAGCCTTCGAGACTGGCAAGGGAAAGAATTCGCATAGCCGTTACAGTCTGGGGTTGTTGCCCTGAGAGTTCGGACTCATCGAAGAGATAAAGCGGATAGCTGATGCCCGCCGTCATAAACAGATTGGAGTCTTGAATTTCTATGAGAGAGTCCTGCTGCTTGTCTGCAGCACCTAAAACACTCGGAAAAATATGGATGAAGTTGGCCCACTCTCCCGCTCGATTTTTGACAAAAGGCAAAGGCAGAGGCAACGAAGTTCCCGTACCGGGCAAAGTCGGACGACAGCCATCTCCACTGCACGCATCGAAACGAGGATCCCCTGAACCCTGACGCTGACGAACCTGCTGATCGTCAAGAAAGAGCAGAGCTCCCATCATCGCTTGCTTTAAGGAAGCTGACGCGAGCCTTTGCTTTGGCTCTAAGGCTTTACCATAAAGAGCTACCGATAGACTGAGGCCAAAACAGGCTGCTAAAGCTAGGAAACGACGGGAAGGAAAGACCATGGAAAAACCTTTCTCGCAAGAGGCCACCGATTCGCATGTTCCGTAGGGCCCGACGAGCCTACCCGAAAACCTGCAACCAGAGAAAGGCGTAATTCCATGCATTCAAAAGGACAGGGGGATCCTGCCCTGAGAGTGGCGTTTTTAGAGAGTCTTGGCCTCACAGCGAGCCATATTCACATCACAGCGTCCCAGCCCCTGACCCAGTTCGCCACAGCGACGAGCCAAACGTGCTTTGGCCTTACTCAAGGCCAGCTCTGGCGTGCGCCCTTGACCCTGAGCATTGAATCCGCGACTCGAACCCCCTCGGCGCTGGCCATCTTCGATCCGACACACCGCGATACTGCGCGGACCCTTTCCATCACAGCGCCGCCAAGCAAGATCGTAGACTTGCTTGATCTGACCATCGACGCTATCCACAGTCATAAGTCCATGAGCTCCTGCCAGACTCGAACTCAGCACCAGACTCGAATTGACGACAGCATCCTTGGTACGATGCTCATTCGGACGACAGCCGCTCCATCGCGCCGCCTCCAACGGGACATCCTCTGCATGCACGTAGTCCTTCTCTACAGGCCCCTGCAGATTCAGTGCTCCCTGGCCATCACGCCCGCGCCCTCCTGAAAAACGCACATCGAGACGGGCGTTCACTTGGGGATCGAGAAAAGCGGCACCGCGGAAGATCACACCCACTACGGCGAATTCCCAGCCGGCTTCATGCTCCGTATCAAAGACGAGACGGCAGGCTTTTCGAGCCATCGTGGGTGTCGCCCCATTCACTTCGGCTACAAACTGACTGAAGCTGACAGTGTAGGCCTGCTGATCACTCGCAATGTTGAGCGCAATCGAATCGGCAGGACAGCCATCGCCCTGAGCGCGGATATTATTGATCCGAAAAAAACTTGGCGCTGAAGCGTCTTGAGCGAAGCTAGCTGCGCTCGCCTGTAAAAGACCGATCACCGTCACACACGTAGCGATACCTAGCCGCATAGGGTACCTCGTAAAAGCTATGGGACCTAAGGTCCGTAGGTTGGAAAGGAGCAACTTATAGGGCCAGAGCATGCCCAAAAAATGTCGTTTTGGCAAGCCTTCTTCAAGAGCCCCAAGGACCAATCTAAGAGCCTGAAATATATGAATAATCTAACACACACAGGAAGCTTGGGATGCATTTTGCACCCCTTGCCAAAGCTCTCAAGATTTCCTTATTTCTTCCGATAGTTCCCTGGCGGGGGTTCGCTATGAAACGTATGTTTGCTTCACTCTGTCTGGGACTGGGTCTGCTCTCCATCGGCTTTCAATGGCAGTGCGCACGCAAACGCCCTGTCGAAAAAAGTCTCGATGTCGAGGGTACACGCTGGTCCAAAACCAGCTTTGAAAACGGCAAAAAGTGGCTTGGCAAAGTCACGATCGTCAACAATGGCTCGAATAGCGCCTTTGGCTTTTATGGTCTCAAAAGCGATGTGCAACTGGGCCGCTTCCGCTTTACCAAGGACTACCTGCAGTGGGTGGCTGCTGAAGATGTCTTCGAAGGCAATCATAGCGGTGAGCGCATTCTGAATGCCTGGTCTATCATGCACACAGATGTGTATCAAAAGGTGAGCAACGGTCGCCAGAGCAATGTCGAAACGGAGAACGATCAAATCCCGTGGGATCAAAAACGCTTTTTCCGTGTGAATTGGGACAACGCCGTAATCTCGGAAGCAGCCAGCTTTCCCTTTGAAGTCGACAGTTCCTGCTGGAGCAAGAAAAGCTCACGACTTGTCGATGGCTCCCAAGAGATCTCGGACGATGCCATCAATTTCACCTTAGCTGTCGACTATCAGGTGGCGCCGAGCTGCATTACCGAACCTCAGTACTTTCGCTCTGACTTCACGCACACGATTCACTACAAGTACTCATTTATGGTCGAGCCTGAGAGCAAAAGCTATAAGCCCTATGTTTTCAATGGTGAGAGTGATCCGCTCTTTAAAAAGTACGGCTATTTTTCGTCAGTTGTGCCACGCCTCAACAGCATCGGCCGCCTCGAGAATACTTTTGTCATGAACCGCTGGGATGTCAGCAAAACCCACACGTTCTATTTTGCTGAAAACTTCCCAGAAAAGTACAAAGGGCTCTACAACGACCCCAAGACCGGTATCTTCACCAAAACTAATGAGCTCTTTGCCGCAGAAGGCTTACCGATGCGCTTTGAGATCAAAGAGAACGATGGCTCCAAAAAATTTGGTGATATCCGCTACAGCTTCGTCCAGTTCATCGAAGAACCTGACTTTCAAGCGCCTTTTGGTTACGGTCCTAGCGATGCGCATCCGCAAACCGGAGAAATACTGGGTGCCACCAGTATCATTTGGATCTCAGATCTCAAGTTCTATATGCAGCGTTTGAAAGACACAGCCGATCGAGATACCCAGCGCTACCAGAGTTCGCCTCTGTTTCGTGAGATGAAAGATCTTCTTCAGCTGGATCCTGCTCGATTCACCGAGCGTGCCGCAGCATTTTTAAGCGACGCTCGCTATGCTGGACACTATCGTTTTCTCCTCCCCGATTACACATACGGCATTCCTGGAAGCGCTTTCGCCAATCAGGGGACGCCCCTCCAACCCTTTAGCCTCGATCGTCGCCTCGAGAAGCTCAAAAGTTCGAACACAAAAACCGACGCCTCCTGGGATGCGACTCTGGAAAAAGCTCGCACCACAGCCCTCAATCATGAGTTGGAGCTCAAGCCGGCAAGCGATCGCCTGAACTTGCAACGCCACTCGACCGTCTGGTATCTGAGCGACGCTCAATTCTCTCAGCTCGGTCCTGTTCTCAAGGTGGTTGATACGGAAAAAGCCATCCAAGATATACTCTACCGAGTCGCCATACACGAATTTGGTCATGGTCTCAACCTTCGCCATAACTTCTACGGTTCCGTCGAAGGCTCTTTGCTGCGCGCCACCGATAAAGATTCTGCTAATCTCAAGACAACTTCGGTCATGGATTACATGAGCCTCAAAGATGAGATTGGCAACGCCTATGACTGGGAAGCTTATGACAAAGCAGCCCTCATCTATGCCTACTCCGATGGCAAAATCGATAAGGTTCGCCAGCGCAATGCTCCCTTTCTTTACTGCAGCGACGAGCACACCACGATCAACCCTCTTTGCAATCAATTCGATAGCGGAGCGGCTCCTAGCGAAGTTCTCATGAGTCTCATTGAGAGCTACGATGACTCGTACTGGGTCCGAAATTTCCGCTATGGTCGCGCGTTTTGGAACACCTCAGCCTACCCTGCTTCGATCTTTCGCACGATGGCACAGATCAAGCGCTTTGTGGCTTTCTACCAGCAAGCTTTTGAGCCCAACGATGCGCTCAATCGCTTAGCAGCCATTCCAAGTCTCAATCCCTTTGAGGCTCAAACAGCCATCAGTGGTATCCGCCTCGATATGGATCGGACCGTCCTGGTCGCTGCAGCTTTCTATGCTGCCGTGATAAGACAGCGCGATATCGATCGCTCGTTCCACGATCGCTACGATGGCTTCAGTGGGAGTCTCACGCAGCTCGGTATTGCCTACGATAAAATCTTCGCCAGTCGCTTTTTCTTAGGGGACGAGGGCTATCCTCTCAACCCTAACTTTGCTTCGTCCATTGTCTCCTTTGTGCCCCTGCGCAACAGTGGTCAGATTGGTCTTGGCGTCGATAGCCTTTTACAAAAAGCCTATACAGAAGCTGGTGAGATGTTTAACGGTTATGACAACCTCGGACGCAGCTACTTTGCTATGAATGCAGCCCGCTACTTCGATCTTTCGGGAGAGCGTGGGGCCATCGAATTGGTCCGTGTCAGCTGCTTTAAAAAGGCTTCCTTTGAAGCTGCCTTCCATGTCGATGCCGATGCCTACGGTACTCCAGCACGCCCTTTAACGCTTGCCAGCTTCGATCCCGTATATGATGAGAATGCGGATCCCTACTTTCGTGACGAGCCGTCCGTGGCTGTGATCCGCATCAATAGCGATTTTTATGTGGCCGGCCGTAGTAAAAATCCCTATGCAGCCAATCTGATTTTGCGTGGGGATGCGAATGGAACTTTAAACAACTTCCTTCTGATCAGTCAGCTGACAGAAGGTAGGGTCAGTGAATGTCGTTAAAATCGATCTTTTGAATGGAACGGGTAAAAAATTTCCTCGACACGGGGGTCCGCCCCCAGTCTGAATTTGCCGAGCCCCCCCCCCCCCGCGAAACACTATCTGAAAATGCTACACTCAAGGGAAGAGTCATCCTAGAAAGAGAGTGAGCACCCCCTATGGTACGCTGGGCTCTGAGCTTGGTCCTTTGGCTGACAATGTCTGCAGCCGAGGCCCAAACGCTTGGAAATTTTGACATTCATTCGCAATCGTGGGCAGCTGTCTTGTTCGGCGCTGTTGCGGTGCTTTTTGTCTATCAATTGTTGCTGATCCTCGCCACTCATTCGCTGGAACAGCTGCTGTTTATCTGCTCTGCAGGCTGTTTTTTGGTGCTCCTGACCCTGGAACTTAAAACGCCTGCTTCTGAAATTCATCCGCTTCTGAACAAAGCCTGGATACAGCCATTGCTCAGCGCCGGCCGCAAGATCTTCCTTCTGCTCTTTGCGCGTCGTTTGTTCCCGCTCGATGAGCGTTGGCGCCGCTATGATTTCATGGCTTGGCTCATCGGTCCCATCATCGGTCTTGCCCTGGCGGATGCCTGGTTCGCTGAATTTGCCCTGCCTTTTCATCAAATTTTTACCATCGTGTTTTATCCTGGTCTGATCTCCTTTGTCCTTTTTTCGACACCTGAAACTAAGGCCTTTCGCTGGAGTCCCTGCCTTGCCTGGTTCCTCCTGGAAGCTCTTGCTATCAGGCAATTTTTACAGGGCGAGCAGGAGCTGATCAAAAGCCAAACGATAGCTTCCACCTACTCGGCTCAGCTGCTCGAGCTTTTGCTCCTTTCTTTTGCAAGTAACAAAAAAATTCGAGCTGCGAAACAGAGCCATGATTTTAAAATTGCCCAGCTCAATGCGACTCTGCAGACGACCAACACTGAGCTGGAGAAAAGGCTGCAGCAGATTCAGGAGCAAGAATACGCCTATCATCTCGAGGTAGAGACTAAAAATATCTTGGTCTCCGAACTTGCTCACCGTGGCAATAACCCCTTGCAGGCCTCTGACCTTGCGATCCTCAACATGCGCGATGATACCAAGAACCTTGGCGGATTGATCGATCAGCTCTTTGGACATCCTGAAGAGCTCGAGGAGGATGGTCGGATCTGCCTGGAAGCCTTTCGAACCAACCTCAAAGCTATCACTGAGGAACAGAACAACCTCCGGACTTACCTCAGCCGCTTCGCTCAGGTCATAGCTGAAATTCGTACGCTTTCGGGAATTGATGGCCAAAATCTTGAGTTCGTTCCGCTGGGAGAAGCCCTGCTGAACGCACGCGACCGGCTCGCCGATTCCGTCGGTGACAAGGAGATGTCTCGCCTTCACATCCACATCGCTTTACGGGGAGAGGATCAGGTCGCGAGCAATAACACTGTCCTCATTCTCTGCTTTGAGCAGCTCTTTCGCGGGCTGCTTGCCGAAAATTCTGGACTTATATCCTTCAATGTCTGCCGAAAGAGTGAACCCCATCACATTCATCTTGAGCTTTTATCGGAACACACAGAGTTCGGAAAGAATGCCCTGATGATCGCCCGCCTTGACTATATTTTGCATCCCTACCACATGAGTCTTCAGCTCTCTCCGCAGCAGCGAGCGCTGATTCTCATCAATCATCCTATTGAAGAGACTCTGATCCTCCGCGAAACAGCTCCGAGCACAAAACTTCCCCTTGCAGGCTAGCCTTTTTTTGCAATAATAAAGCTTTCACCGTCTCCAAAGAGGTCGTTATGCGTCTTGCTCCTATGCTTTCCCTGACGGTCATCAGCCTCTTCACGGCCATGTGTGTGACGCCCCCAAAGGCCCCTAAGGACAGCTCACAAAAGCTCTCTGCCAAGGCACGCCCTGCAGACCTTGCTGCTCCCCGCTATGAGGGGCCTGACTTCGCTGAATTATGCAAAAAATCAAATGAATCCGAGTATTTACAGAAAATCATCGACAAGCTCCTCGCTATCGCGGGAACCAAAGACTGCAAGGATGCTCAGAAGGCCCTGAGTCAGCTCGACAAGATCGACCTTGCGGCTCAAGATCTCCGTGACATTCGACCACTCGCAGGCTTTCCTCAACTCAAAGTTCTGCAGCTTTCCTTAAACGCTATTGAGGATATCAGTCCACTCGGCAGCCTGACTCAGCTCGAAGAGCTTTATCTTGGCGACAACCAGCTCACTGACATCTCCGCTCTCAATGGTATGAGTCTGCTCCGCATCTTAGATTTAGCCGAAAATCATATCCATTCGCTGGAGCCTCTGCGCAATCTGCAGCACATCAGTTGGCTGGAATTGTCTGGCAATGAGATTGAGAGCACTGCGGCGATGCAGGGATTTGAACAGCTTCGTTACCTCTCCATTGGTAAAAATCGGCTGACGAGCTTCGCTTTCACTCGCAGTCAACAGCTCGAAGAGATTCATGCTGCCAACAATCGCTTGACAGATCTCACCAGTGCGAGCTCGTTTTCTAAACTCAAAATTTTAGACCTCGCGGAAAACCAGATTCAAGATGTGCACCCCCTCAGCAGTCTCCATGAGCTCGAGTGGCTGGATCTTTCGGATAATCCCCTGAGCGAAGTATCGCCCCTTAAGCAACTTCTCAAGCTGGAAACGCTAGCTCTCCGTCACACACGCGTGAGCGATATCCGATCGCTGAATTCGCTCAAACAGTTGACTGAACTCGATGTCACAGGGACTTCGATCAAAAGAAAGTGAAGGGGTGGAACGAGGCAATCGCGCGGCTTGAAATCCTCAGCCTATTGGCTGCAAATCAGGGTAAAACTCAAGGTTTGCGGTTCAACACTCAGTTCGAGAGTGAGCGTGGTGCTATCGATGGTTTTGGGAGCCGTGGTCCAAACTGAAAAAATACGGCTATCAACTCCACTCAAGGTCTGCGCTTGGCTCAAGGCCCTCTTATAGCTATAGAGGCTATCCCCTATCCCTAAGCTATCCTGAGATTTCAGCTCGTAAGGTAGCTCATCGGCAACATCTTGCAGACTGATCTGACAGAGAGGATTGCTCGCGCTCTTACCATCGGCAGCGCGGGTGCCGAGCTTGATAAGGTGAGCAAGCGGTTCGAAGCTGATACTCGCACTGGTGCTCACGCGTTCTTCGGTCGGAGCATAAGGCGATGACGAAGAGCCCGAGCCACACGCCCCCAAACTGAGTCCCAAGGACAGCAAAAGCAAAGAACGCGCGCTCAGCATAGACGACTCCTTAAGCCCGAGTGAGACTTCGCTCCTCTGAAATGCTAGCTGAGCTCGTCGCCTTCGACAAGGTCTTAAAATGCGCAGTCTTTCTTGGGGTAGTCTCCCCCGGGGCCAACATCAATTTTAAGAGTCTTAAGTCCATCAGCCGTGCGTTCGATGACAAAGCCATCGAGTCGATTCTGAGCGACACCCACTTTGACAGTGACTCCTTCGATGCGACAGGCTTCCAGGCGCGCGAGCTGCTCATCAAGCTCGAGATAGATATCGATCTGCTTGCCCAAGGTCACGACCGGGACACCGAGAATAGGAATATTGAGAGTATCTAGGCGCACCGACGAAACCTCACCATAGCTGATCAGATGACAGCGGCGTCCGACACAGTCGAGTTCAGCATCCGCCTCACGCGTCGGCAAGATCCGATCCACTACTTCTTTGAGGGGGCCTTCTATCTTCAGTTCTGCGGCGATATCACCTAGGGCAACCTTATTTTTTCCTTCTTGGAAGAAGGGGTTCAGCGCTTGGAAAAGCTGATCGATATCTGTGGGTTCGATCTGATCTTTAGGAATATCGATATTGATGCGATCGCGTATCGGCCCAGACGCCTGCGCACGAGCTTGTCCCCAAAGTCCCAAGCTCAAGCCCAAAGCCATACCTACCCGTAGTCCCCAACTCAGTCTCATAGTGACCCCTTATGATTGTATTGGGCCTCACCTTAGAAACTGTGCAAGAAATCGTCAATTTCAGAATTCCTGAAGGCTCTCGGGTTGCCAAGCTCGCGGTATGGTTTCGATTGTTTCGAGCGCTTTGAGCTCTTTTTTCGGATCGTCAGCCTTGAGTTCTTGAAAGCGACGGGCACTGACCAGGACGCGGCTTTCGAGATTGCCAACCAATTTGTTAAAGGATGCCACGCTGTTATGAAGCCCTTTGCCCATATCCGACACATGCGTGCTCAGATCACAGAGCCGCTGATAGAGCTCGCGTCCGATGCGACTGATCTCCTGCGCATTCTGCGCCAAATCTTCTTGACGCCAGGCCACAGCTGTCGCGCGCAGCAGAGCGATGAGCGATGTAGGAGTTGTGATGAGGACGCGGTGATCGGCCCCCACTTCCAAGAGAGTCGGATCGGCTTGCAGAGCCGCACTGTAAAAAGCTTCGCCCGGGAGATAGAGCAGGACAAATTCGGGCGAACCGCTCAGCTGATCCCAGTAAGCTTTTTGTCCCAAGGCTTGGACCTGTTTGCGTACAAGCGCGGCATGCTGCTGCAGCAGAGCTTTTTGCTTGTCTTCATCGGTGCAATCGATCGCTTCGAGATAGGCTGATAGCGGAACTTTTGCATCGATCGCAATCGAACGCTGTCCAGGCAAACGCACCACCATATCAGGGCGCAGTATTTTCCCTTCGTTGGAATAGCTGCTTTGCTCGAAGAAATCACAGTAGGCTTGCATGCCAGCAAGCTCCACAACACGCTTAAGCTGCAATTCCCCCCAGCGTCCTCGTGTGGTCGGGGAACGCAGAGCTGTCGCCAGATTGGAGGCTTCCAACTGCAGTTTACGCTGAGCATCGAGCAGGAGCGTCACCTGCTCTTGGAGTCCCTGATAAGCACCGACTCTTTGCTTTTCGACCTCATGCATGCGCTCATGCACTTTCTCTAAGGCCAAGTGCAAAGGCTGAACGAGCTGCTGAACGGCTTGCTGACGCAGATCCATATCGCCCTGAGCACGGAGCTCATGCTTCTCGAGCACGGAGCGAGCGAGCTGCAAAAAAGATTCGTGACTTTGACGGAGAGCATTGTGCGAGAGCACCTGAAAACTCTGGGACAAGCGATCTTCAGCATCCTGATAAGTCTTTACACGGACAGCCACGTCCTCTTTTTGCAGACGAAGTTCTGTTTCCAACTGCGTCGCACGCACCCTCTGGTTGAGCGCTTCCTGCGACGCCCGATACCAAGCAAACAGACTTGCTGCAAAACCAAAACTGCTGCCAAGGGCTAGGAGCACCATCCAATCCAAAAGCGTATCCTCCGCGAAACGTAAGCTCGTCTGTTATACTCCTGCGTCCGCTCCGCGCATACGAGCTTTAATGGCGCTCTCTCCGAGCTCTCCTCAGCTTTAACGGGCGTCTGGTCGCCCCGGCGATAAATAAAAACTTTTCGTCAATTTTTTTGATAGCTTTTATCTATCGCGATAGGGAAGCTTGAATTCTTCAAACTCTCCGTCTACTTACGCCTTTTCCAGGACCTCTCGGGCGAACTCTCCTAGGCGCTTTCGGATCGCCTCGCGCGTCTCGCGAAAGCGAGCCAGCTGCTCGTCGTCAGTTCCCCCTCTGCCAGCGGGATCAGGCAGAGGCCAATGGAGTTTCTTCGCAGCGGACAAGAACACGGGGCAGACCTCTTCGGCACAGAGCGTGATGACATAATCCAAGGACTCGACATGCTCCTGCGGCAGCTCGAATACCGATTTGGAATAGTGAGCGCTCGGATCATATCCCACTTCATTCAGAGCCTGAGCTGCAAAGGGATTCACCTGAGCTGGCTTAGATCCAGCACTTATGACCTGGACCTCTTGTCCCCAAAGCAGCTTGGCCATGCCTTCGGCCAGCTGACTGCGTGCAGAGTTAGCGACACAGAGAAAAAGAACTTTCACAGTACACTCCTTATGCTTTTAGAAAAAAGCTTCGCCGTATCCAAAGTGAGGCATGCACCAAGCCCATCAAGGCAGGAACTTCAACCAAGGGCCCAATCACCGCCGCAAACGCCGCTCCATGATGGAGACCAAAAGTCGCAATGGCGACGGCTATAGCGAGTTCAAAATTGTTCGAGGCCGCTGTAAACGAGAGTGTGGCCGACTGCTGATAACTCGCACCCGCCTTTTTGCTAAGAAAAAAAGACAAGAAAAACATCAAACCAAAATAGACCAAAAGCGGCAGAGCGATGCGGAGAACGTCGAGCGGCACACTCACAATCTGCTCAGCCTTATAACTAAACATGAGAACGATGGTGAACAGGAGAGCCACGAGCGTGAGAGGGCTCACCCTGGGTATAAACTTGCTGTCATACCAGACTGACCCCATTTTTCCACGGAGCACAAAGCGTGTTAAGGCCCCAGCAAAAAACGGAATGCCTAGATAGATCAACACCGAACGCGCGACTTCACCCATGGTCAGATGAATATCGACACTTGTTAAACCCAAATACTTTGGCAAGACCGTGAGGAACACGTAGGCATAAAACGGAAAGAGCAGAACCTGAAAAATCGAATTTAATGCGACGAGCCCTGCACAGTATTCCGTGCTGCCTTCTGCGAGCTCATTCCAGACGATGACCATAG
>CANGNB010000084.1 GCA_947454545.1 Oligoflexaceae bacterium | reverse complement strand
AGGGTAGGGTAAGACCAAAGGCGACGTGCAGAAGTCCGAAAAGATTGGTATGACCATGAGCACTTCGAAGCAAAGTTGATTGCCATGAGTCCAAAATTGCCTTATCCCGCAAAAATCCTTCTGTCATATCAAGCGAAACAAATGCTCCAGCACAGGCTGCTAAAAATAAAATGAGAAATCCGATAGCCATATGAAATAGACTGTGTCGTGACATAAAAAGAATTCCTTAAATGAGACTAAAACCCTTAAGACCTTCACGATATGCTTCGCGCTTCCAGGCAATAACTCCCTCCAGGAGTTGATCAGGACGCATCCACTTCACATCTGAAAATTCGCCATCCGAACGAGTCAGGTCCCATCGCACACCGTCCTGAAATCGAAAAAGATACCATTGCTGTTCCTGGCCGCGAAATTTCTTCAGTTGCTCTCTTGCCATTTCTGCAGGGAATTCATAACGAATAAGAGATTTTAGACGATCGACTTCAACGACTCGATCTGTCCCAATTTCTTCTAAAAGCTCACGCAAGACGGCCTGATCTGCCTGTTCACCCTCATCAATGCCCCCCTGAGGCAGCTGCCAGGCACCCGATTGATCGGATCGCTCTCCGACTAAAACATGACCGTGTCCATCAATGATCACTGCCACGACACAGGCTCGATAAGGCTTTTGCATTCTTATACTCCCATCGCCAATTCTTTGACCCACCTTCGTTTGATGGTGATTGCATGTTATACTACAACTGTTGTTCAGCATAGTAAGAATTTGCCTGCAACAGCAGCGGATTCGGGCATCCAAGTCCCCGCATCAGCAGGAAAAAGACAAGAGAGGACATTCTATGCTTCCACACTCAAAAACCCTTCTCTCATTGCTCACATGTGTGACTCTAACTTCCTCTGCTCAAGCAGCTATAAGTGTAGGGCTTACTGGTTCCTCGGAAAAGGGAACGAACGGCCTTGAAAAGTCGACAAGCAACCAAATCAGCGCCAATGTTTCGCTAGGATTGGGCCAAAACATCCTTATCGGCCTCACCCATCGTCGAGACTTTCAAAACAAGACAGGATACAAGAAAGCTTCGACCGACAACCCTAACATTTTTGTTTATATACCCTATAAGGACAATGTTGAGAGCACCACCAACTCTCTTGACCTCACTATAGTCCCTTACAATGGCCTCATTTCGCCGTTCATCTTCGGTGGTGTTGCAAAGCGCGACTACCGTGATGAGATCGTGTTTTTGGATCAGAATATACCCTCACATTATACTATGTTTCCTATCCCAAACTATGGGTTCGGTACAGCTATCCAATTGGGAATGGGATTTCAGCTCAAAATCACTCAGACCTACACCCCTGGCATTGAAACGATACTCACCGAAAGTGGCCAGGAGACTACACGAGTTTCCAAAGATTCTTACACTCAGGTATGGATTGGGTACAAACTATAAAATTATGAGTTTTCAGCAAGGCGCTCTTTAGCCTTGCGCCCTCCTTCTTAGCACTTTTTTGCTTTCGTCTCTGAATCTTGCCCTCAACTCCCTTCCATTCCTGCCGATACTCCGTGACAGACACGAAAAGAGGCTGCACACTTTATGCGTGGAACGACCCTCATTATTGCATTAATCATCATCTTGGGTATTATCTACCTCGGATGGCAGATGGTTAATTCCAATCTTGCAGGCAAGGCACGCACCAACTCCGATAAAAAGCGGAGCTCCGATCGCCTGAACCTCTCGCGCGCTGAGCGCCGCGCCTACCGTCATGCTCAAAAGCTCTATCAAGAAGGTAATTTGCGAGCCAGTGCAAAAATCTTGGAATCACTCGGCATGCTCCGTGAATCGATCAACATTCTAGAGAAAGCTGGGCTCATTCGGGAAGCTGCCGATGCCTTGATTCGCATTCAACGACCGAACCGTGCTGGCGTCATGTACTTCCGCCATAATATGTGGAAGGAGGCCATGGAGTGCTTCAAGAAGGCTAATATGCCTCTCGAAGTCGCCAAGTGCGCCCGCGAACTCGGCGACTTACCAACAGCGATTCCCTATTTTCTAGAGGCCGGAGCTGCTCTTGAAGCCGCCGATTGCTATCTAGAACTCGGGAAACATCACGAAGCTGCAAAATTGTTTTTGCGCCATAAAGAATTCGACAAAGCAATCGATCAGTATGGCCAGCTTGTCGACAATCATCCCGATATTGAGCGCATCGATTTCTCTGAAGACGAAATCACTTTTATCACGAGAAGTATCTTAGAGAGCAAAGCAGACATTAAACTTTCTGATATTTTGATCGCCAAAAACAGATCCGTCAAACTTATCGCAGAACTGATTAAGAGCGATAATCTCAGCAGAGCAAGTGCTGTCTATCTTCGTGGCACCAGTGACATCGGTCCGAAATTGATACAGTATGCTGAATTCAATCGTGACAACAACCTCTTGCTCGGTGCACTCTTCTGCAACGCTGGAGCTTACGAATACGGTGGGATGGTTTACGAGCGCCTTGAGGAGTTCGAGCGAGCCGGTGATTCTTTCGAAAAGGGCGAGCTCTTTGAGCGTGCCGCCTTCTGTTTCGAAAGGGCTATGAATAAGCAACGAGCCACTGACATGAGAATCATGGCCGCATCGCGCGGCGGTGGAAGCTCGAAAGCAAATATACCGCCAAGCCCCAGCGCTCCTCCCGGGCCTGGAGCACGAGCCAGTGCCATTGAGAATCCTTTCTCTATACGGGACACCCATACCGATTTCGCTGAAGTGAGGGCTCAAGTAGCTTCGGCCATACCTCAGGCTAGCGATGCCTATCTCAATCAGGGTCAACGCCCTGCACCAACGCCGGGACTTCCCGACGAAGCTAAAGCTAGCTCAGCAAGCCCAGTGAACTGGGAGAACTTCTATCAAGCCGAGTTTCTCCTGGATCTTACGACGCAAGAACAGGAAGCTTTACGCTCTATCTGTAAAACTAAAGACTACCCTAAGGGTTCGATTATATTGGATTATAACCAGGAGCCCCTAGGCATTTATTTTGTGCTTTCAGGCAGCCTGGCCATCATGAAAATCGATGATGAAGGTCGGGAAACAGCTCTCGACATGCTCCAAACCTCCGATACTTTCGGGGAGTTATGGCTTCTTATGGACCAGCCTACCAAACTCAAGTTTGTTTCACGCTCGGCTTGTCAGCTAGGGTGGATCAAGCGCGCTGATTTCGAGCAGCTCACAGACAAGAACGGAGCGATCGCCAGAAAACTATACAAGCGCTACGCTGTTAAGCTCGTAAGCAAGCTCATGAACGATGCAAATTCCGAGAAAAAACGTAGCGTTTCCTGACTTTCAGACCTCTGGCACAGTTTCTGCTTCCCACCCATTGTGGTACCTGTTGCGGATGTCCCCATTGCTGTGTGGAACTGGAGTTGCCAATGAGTAAGGTCTACTGTCTTAAACACCCCAAGTATGATGGCAAAGAAAACCCCGAATTGAACTGTGCTTCTTGCTGTTCGATCTTTGTCAATCGCATCAAAACTATCAATGCAAAACGAGCCGAAACGGTTGCTGCCTGGCTTGAGAGCAAAAGCAAACTCAACAAGTCTGCAGCTCATTCTTGAGATAAGATCATACTATCTAAGGTGCGAGACTGCGTCAGCTGATGCCGCAGTCCCGCTGCTAGTTTCAAATCATCTCAACAATCATTCCGCTGGCTTCTCCCCCACCTATACACAGCGTAGCAAGCCCTCGCTTTTCTTTTCGCTGCTTCAATGAATGTAAGAGCGTAACCAAAATACGAGCTCCACTTGCTCCGATAGGATGCCCCAGAGCAACCGCACCACCATGAGGATTAACACGCGTTGGATCCAGATGGAGATCGCGAATAGCTGCCATTGTCACAACAGCAAAAGCTTCGTTTATTTCAAAAAGATCGATATCACGCGTTTGCAACTGAGCTTTCTCTAGAAGCTTTCGAATGCAGCCGATCGGAGCTGTCGTGAAATGGGCAGGATCATGAGCATACGAAGCTTGTGCAACAACACGAGCGATAGGCTGAAGATTGTACTTCACAGCTGCTTCTTCTGAAGCAAGCACCAGCAATGCAGCTCCGTCATTGATCGACGAAGCATTTGCCGCAGTTACAGTCCCATTCTTATCAAATGCAGGACGCAAGCTCGCAATTTTGTCGAGGTCAACAGAGAAGGGCTCCTCATCAAGCTCAAAAGAGCGCGTACTTTTCTTATCAGGGACCTGCACAGCAACGATCTCATTACTAAAAAATCCTGATTCAACAGCTTTGCGTGCTCGTTCATAACTTTGCATCGCGAATTCGTCTTGTGACTCTCGCGTAAAATTATATTCTTTGGCGCAGATCTCTCCGCAGTTCCCCATGGCAACGTTGTTATAAGGATCCCAAAGACCATCCCATTGCATAGAATCTTTCGCTTCTATCGATCCGAAGCGATAGCCATTTCTCGAGCCCATCAAAAGATGCGGCGCAAGACTCATATTTTCCTGACCACCGGCAAAGATCAGTTGACTATCACCCAAGCGAATCGCTTGATCTGCAAGCATAACAGCTTTCAATCCCGAACCGCAGACACGACCGATGGTCGTTGCACAGACCGATGTTGGTAAGCCGCCGTACAGAGCTGCTTGACGTGCAGGCGCTTGACCAATACCTGCCGTCAAAACGTTGCCTAAGATCACTTCGTCAACTTCATGCCCAGCTAATTTCAAATTCTTCACTGCGTCCTGAATGAGCGCTGCACCGAGGCGAGGCGCGGGCACTTGAGAAAGCGCTCCATTCATTTTTCCAATAGCGGTTCGCCCTGCATATGCTATGACGGTCTGTCGTTGTTTCATAACCCGGCTCCTCCTCGGCAGCTCCAAACAGCTGCATTTTTGTAGATACTCAGTTCTAACAGCGGACTTAAAGATAGCCAATACTCCAGAGATCGGCTATCTTCGACCGAATTTTTTTAACCCTCTCCCCGAGGTGAATGGACTTATGCGCCAGAAATGTAAGCTTGTCCTCTCAGACGGCAGCAGCTTCGAAGGGGATCTCATTGGAGCCCCCCTACGAGCGAGTGGAGAACTCGTTTTTACAACTGGAATGGTCGGTTATAGCGAAGCGATAACCGACCCTTCTTATTTCGGGCAGATTTTGTGTTTCACGTATCCGCTCATCGGTAACTACGGGATACCCGATTTGCCCCACGGTCTCGAACTTCCTATTCCAAGAGGTTTTGAGAGCAGCCGAGCGCATGCAGCGGCCGTGATCCTCACGATCGATAGTCCTGAAACGTTCCACTGGAACAGTTTCCAATCTCTTGATAACTGGTTGAAAGGACAGGGTGTTCCTGGTGTCGTCGGCCTCGATACGAGACATCTCGTCCATCTGATCCGGTCCACACCAAACCTGCTCGGTCGCATCGAACCCAGTCATGAAGAAGGTTATCGTGACATGGGACCTCTGCTCACACCCAAAAGTCCCAACGCCTTCTTCGATCCTGGGATGAACACCATCCTTAGCGAAGTCTCAACCAAAGAACGCGTTCGTCTTGGGAAGGGCAGCACACGGGTGGGAATCGTCGACTGCGGGGTAAAGTGGAATATTATTCGCCGTTTTTTGAGCTTTGGCTGTGAAGTCGAGCTCTTGCCATGGAATACCAAACTCTCGGACGTGGACTGCGATCTTTGGCTGCTGTCCAATGGGCCAGGAGACCCCACGCGCACGGGCGATCTCACCCAACAAGTCGAAAAACTTTTGCTAGAAGACCGCCCTATCTTAGGCATCTGCCTTGGACATCAGATCCTCTCGCTTGCTGCCGGAGCGAGCACACGTCGGATGCCCTATGGCCATAGATCGCATAATCAGCCTGTTTATGAAGTTGGCACCCGGCGCGGCTATATCACAAGTCAGAATCATGGATATGTCGTTGAGGATGCTTCCCTGCCTTCCGACTGGGAGCCCTGGTTTCGAAATGTAAACGACCAGACGATAGAGGGTATTCGCCACAAAACGAAGCCGTTCCGGAGTGTCCAGTTCCACCCTGAAGCCTCAGGCGGCCCACGTGACACATCATGGATCTTCGAACAAATCCTTGCCGAGGTGAAAAAGTAATATGCCGATGCTTAAGCAATTGGCCGAACTTGGCCGCGCCCCCAAAGTTCTCCTCCTCGGATCGGGAGGCCTTTCCATCGGACAGGCTGGTGAGTTCGATTATTCAGGCACCCAAGCCATCAAAGCTTTGGTTGAAGAGAAGATCGAAGTCATCGTCGTCAATCCGAATATCGCAACGGTCCAAACCAACCCGATGAACGGAGTGAAGGTTTACCTTTATCCTGTCGAAGTTGAATGGGTAGAAAAAGTCATTCAGGAAGAACGACCCGATGCTATCATTGCAGGTTTCGGCGGCCAAACGGCACTGAACTGCCTCATGGCACTTGATGCTGCTGGCATCCTCCAGAAGTACAAAGTTCTCAATCTTGGTACGCCCGCTTCTGTCTTGCGGCTTACCGAGGACCGTGATGATTTCGCTAAGAAAATGCTCGAAATCAATATGCCCATCCCGCAAAGCGTCGCCTGTGAAACAATAGAACAGGCTCTGAAAGCTGCTGAAAAGGTCGGCTATCCCGTGATTGTGCGGGCAGCCTTTGCCTTGGGTGGGCTCGGCAGCGGCTTTGCCTACAATGATGACGACCTCAAGGGGCTCGTTCAACCGGCTCTGGCCTCTTCTCCACAGGTGCTTGTCGAGAAATCATTGAAGGGCTGGAAAGAGGTCGAATACGAGGTGATGCGCGACTCCCAAGGCAACACCATCACAATCTGTAACATGGAAAACTTCGATCCACTCGGTATTCACACCGGCGATTCCATCGTAGTGTGTCCTAGCCAGTCGCTGTCAGATGACGAGTATCAAATCCTTCGCAATGCCGCGATCGCTATAGTCAATTCTCTTGGCATCGTGGGTGAGTGTAACGTTCAGTACGCTCTCGATCCACATTCCTTGAATTTCTCCGTGATCGAAGTCAATGCACGACTTTCTCGTTCATCCGCTCTGGCAAGCAAGGCCTCTGGATATCCGATTGCCTATATCGCCGCCAAGGTGGTCTTGGGTTACGATCTCCTCGAGCTCAAAAATCCTGTTACAGGAATCACCTGCTCTTTCTTCGAACCAGCTTTGGATTATGTCACGATTAAGATGCCTCGCTGGGATCTTTTGAAGTTTCAAGGTGTGAATCCGAACCTGGGCTCCACCATGAAGTCTGTAGGTGAAGTCATGGCCATTGGCCGCAGCTTTCCTGAAGCCATTCAGAAGGCGACCCGTATGGTCACCGAAGTTCCTGAAGGCCTCAGTATGCCGCGCCCCTCACAAACTGACGTTGAATTGGAAGAAGCCCTGCGCGTCCCAACGGATAAACGTCTTTACTCTGTTGTGGAAGCTTTTCGAAGAAACTGGTCGATCGACCAGGTCAGCGCCATCACGGCGATCGACAAGTGGTTCCTCTACAATCTGAAAAAGATGATCGATACGGAAAATGAGATCCGAGCCTGCGCTGAGAAAGGTGCAGCTTCGTCTCCTATTGAATACTTTACTATGACAGCCCTCCGTCATGTTTCCAAAGAGGACTGGCGTCGCTGGAAGCTGCAAGGCTTTGGTGATGAACAGATCGCAGGCATACTCCTCCGCGCAGCGGGACAGCCAAGTGGTGCCAATGATATCCGTAAAGCATCCCTGACCCTCAGGAAAATCCGCATTGAACATGGCGTTCGCCCTGTCATTAAGAAGATTGATACGACGGCTGGAGAATACCCCTCTCCTTCGAACTATCTCTATATGTCTTACGGCGGCCTATTCAATGACGTGCTACCAGATGATGATAAGGTTTTCTCCGCCATCATTCTGGGAGGTGGCTCCTATCGAATCGGAACGTCTGTCGAGTTCGATTGGTGCGCCGTCAGCTGTAGCCGCAAGCTGCAAGAATCTGGCTGGCGCAGTATTATCGTCAACTGCAATCCCGAAACCGTCTCGACAGATTACAACAGCAGCGATCGCCTCTATTTTGAGGAGCTGTCCCTTGAAAGGATTCTGGATATCGCTGAGTTTGAACGCCCTGTAGGGGTGATCAGCTCGATGGGTGGTCAGCTTCCTAACCGCCTGGCCAAGCCTCTGGCAGAAGCAGGCTTAAAGCTTCTTGGACATCGCGCCGAAACCATCGACCGCGCAGAAGATCGCAGTCGATTCTCAGCCCTTTTGGACGAACTTGGGATTGGCCAGCCTCGATGGATCGCAGCACGCACAGTGGAAGAACTTCAGCATTTCGTTAAAGAGGTAGGCTTTCCTGTCCTCATTCGACCGAGTTACGTTCTCTCCGGTGCCGCAATGAGCGTCGCCTATGATGACGACTCTTTGCGCCTCTGCCTGGGGAATGCGAACGATGTATCACCCGATCACCCAGTGGTTGTCTCCGAGTTTATCGAGGGCGCTCGCGAAATCGAACTCGATGGCGTCGCTAAGTCTGGGGAGATTCTTACGGCCATAGTCAGCGAGCACATTGAAAATGCGGGGGTCCATTCAGGGGATGCAACCTTGGTCGTCCCTGCCCAAAAACTTTATGTTGAGACGGTGCGGCGCGTGCGAAAAGCAGGTCGCGCTATTGCTCAGGGATTGGGACTGAATGGCCCTTTCAATATGCAGTTTTTGGCAAAAGATGGCGAAATCAAAGTTATCGAATGTAATGCCCGAGCGGCTCGTTCGTTCCCGTTTGTCTCCAAGGCTGTTGGTCTCAATCTCGCTGACGTTGCTACGGATGTCATGATTGGAGGCAAGCCTAACCTCAGTCGCTTTAATGAAGACGACCTCCCCTACGTCGGCGTCAAGGCCGCTATGTTTAGCTTCAAACGCTTGGGTGGAGCCGATCCGATCCTTGGTGTTGAAATGGCTTCAACAGGAGAGGTTGGCTGCATCGGTGAGAACGTCGATCATGCGCTGCTCTTGGCTATGGAAGCTTCCGGAGTGCGCCGCCCCAGCAAAGGCGTTCTGGTAAGCTCCGGACCCGAAAAAGAGAAGCTTCGCTTCTTACAGTCAGCCAGAACACTGGTTGAGCTGAAAATTCCTTTGTATGCGACACTGGGGACAGCTCAGTACCTGAGAGAACATGGTATCCCTGTTGATACTCTGGATTGGCCAGGAGAGGGTCCCAACGATGTTTTGCAGGCGATCAAGAGCGGCAAGGTTGATTTTGTCATCAACATTCCCAAAAGTTCGCAACGCAAAGAGCTCACCCGTGGTTCGGCAGTTCGGCAGGCAGCTGTGAAGTTTGGCTGTTCCTTGCTGACGAATATGGAAATTGCGAGCTCCTACATCCAAGCCTTGGATCGATGCCCTGACTTTTTAGCCCAGCATCAGGTCCTCTCCCTTCCTAACTATCGCTCTTAAGTGAAGGCCCCTAGCGGGGCCTTAGATATCAGGTTCTTACCTGGCTCCTTGCGAGATCCCACCAGGGTCTTCGAGGAGTCAGGCTATTTTAATCACTAGTTTTTCAATCATTACGATGAGCTATACCTGGCACTGAAGTCCTTTAGGAAGGCGCCGATCTTCTTTCTTAGGAGTTAGGCACACATCATAGGCAGGAGTCATTCGATTCGGTATTGGACGGGGCCATTATCTCTGCACGTTTCACGTCGTGACGACGTTTATTCGGCGCAGTTTGAGTTGGTATCCTGAGACTCCTCCCTCTGACTGTCGATTTTGACCGATGGGTCCTATCGTTGCCACGTCAGAGGTGTAAGCCGTGAACTCCGCGCGTTGGTTCCCCTTGCGCTGACGGGTCTTGTCTCAGCTCGAAGGTCTTCACCTTCAACCGCACCGCGGGGGAACTGAATGCTCTCAAAAGAAGGTTTGCCAGCTCGTTCACCGGCCTTTTAACGCCGGACGCCTTTTCCGAGACTGGCTGTAATCGAGTGGCCTTTGCGTGAGTTCTTTGTCCCTGCCTAGGGGGGAGCCGCGCAAGGGCCACGTCTATTTTACCAAGTAAACCGCAGCTTTCCAGGTTGACAAAGTTCCTGAGGACTTTTATATAACTAGCCTTGCCTGTGGCGGGGTAGCTCAGCTGGTTAGAGCGCACGATTCATAATCGTGAGGTCACGAGTTCAAGTCTCGTCCTCGCTATACTTCTCTCGCAGAGTCACATCTTTTAAAAATGGCAAGTTCTTAACATCAACAGGTTCATCAGCAACTTCTTCCACAAAGAGAAGGTTGTGATAGGGTATGTGCAGCGAGATCGTATTGCGAAATCTTTTACTCGCAGCTTCTTCTTCTGGC
The DNA here is from genome assembly GCA_947454545.1 of Oligoflexaceae bacterium. Classification (GTDB taxonomy): domain Bacteria; phylum Bdellovibrionota_B; class Oligoflexia; order Oligoflexales; family Oligoflexaceae; genus Oligoflexus. The sequence goes on along the minus strand of CANGNB010000084.1, from coordinate 3,879 downwards.
AAAATAATCATCTTCGTCGAATCCCTAAAGATGAACTCGCTCAAGATCACCATTCCTGGCAAATGACTGGGATCCACATGTCTCACCCAAGCTTCAAGCGGCTGGGTCTGATCTTTTTCAATAAAGCGTACGCGATAGATTACCGATTTTTTAGAGCTTCCCACACTTCAACCTCGCCTCTCACGTTAACTTCCTGAGCAACTTAACTGATCCTGGACCAAAGCTATTTCATCACTCACATCAACTCCCTTCAGAGCTTGCAGCTGCTTCAGGGTTTCCTGCAAAAACGCCACGGAAGACTGGGCTTCGGGGCGCAAAGGCCGATGTTGAAGTCGTTTCCTCAGCTTACTCCATACCCGACAAAAATCCTGAGCCCGAGCATCTACAAAACTGAAAAGAAACGCCTCCCAAAGGCAATCGACAGCTACGGCATTCGGATGAATCAAATCCTCTGCATAGTAGCGATAGTCACGGAGCTGATCTACCATGATTTCAAAGGCAGGAAAATAGTGTTCTCGCCCTTTTGCTGCCGCTATACGCTCGTGCAACCAAACTCGCAGCAGGCTTTTGCTCACAGCATTTTGAGTCAAGGTCTCGCGCACATGTCGGACTGGGCTCAAAGTCCAAATCACCTGATGTGACTCACCCAAAAGCTTACTCAGCTCTTGCCAAGCAGCTTCGATCTCTTCGAGTCGAAGCAGACGTTTGCGAAATCTCGCTGGATTTTGACTGTGGCAATTGGCAACAAGCGCTCCCGTCTGCTGATCCTCAAAAACCTGAGCTGTTCCCAAAGTCACAAAAAGACAGCTTGGAGCTTGAAGATGGGAACGCACCGCCCTCCCTACTTCAGCAAACTTTGCTTGCAGCTTCTCTGGTGTCTCTGCAAAAAAAAGCTTCGGCAAATCAAAATGGAAAACAGTCTCATCATATTCGACAAAGCCATCAGCTCTTAGCTCTTGCTCACTCAGGCTTAAACGCAAAAGCTCGAAGATACTCAGCGGATGGAATAAAGTTCCAAAGGGATTACACATCCCTTGCCACTTATAGTCCAAAAGACGCTGACCTATGTGTTCGGAGAAGCAGGAGCCGAGGGTCATAAATTCTATATCATGAGAACAGAGAGGGTTTTGCGCGAGTTCAACCCGCGTGCAATGAGGAGTCCAATTCATGGTTGTTTGACTCAGGCCACCTTGTTGAGAAATTTAATATTTTCGGGATCGTCGAGAAAGCATTTGCCGATGCGCTGCTTCTTGTCGAGCTCGTCTTTTATAATCTGGACGGGCACTTTATACAGCTGAATTTGATAAAGGATGGCCTGAATATCGTAGTAGTAAGACTTGAGTAGATTGTAGATATGACCTATCTCCTGATGGTCACTTGACTCATCAACTTCGACCTGATCGATCTCATGGACTTTCAAGGCAAGAGCCATTTTATCGTAGAGTTCTTGGAGGTCAATAGGTTTGGATATCACATTCGCCGCACCTAACTGAAAGGCACGGTGCACGGCACTATGATCGATCATGCCTGAGATAAATATCAGTGGCACATTGACAAGTTCTCTCCGGAGTTCTTCCAAAAGCTCAAAACCATCCATGTGTGGCATCCTAATATCACACAGCATGATGTCGAACTTTCTTTTGGTCATGTAGCTACGGGCAGTGAACGCATCAGGTGCGTAGAAACAATTGTAGTCGGCCTGAAGTGCGGCATCCAGCAATGTGAAAATCTCATAGTTATCATCGACAACAAGACATTGACGTGGAAGATTCTTATCCCTGGTCATAGAGGGACTCCCTGAGTGACACCCTTCGGTGCGATCGATTGTGCATCGACCTTTATAGTATCCGTCGCCTGAGCAAGAAGCTTGAAGAATGATCTCAAGCATCTGATATATTTAACTTTTTAGCTCTTCTCATAGACGGACGCAGAGCCCTCTTCTCGCCATTTATCCCTATAGACATTCTGTCCTGAGGGTAAGTATCAAAGGCCTCTGCCCCTAAGGCACATCCAACCCTCCCCCCATTAAAAAGACGAAGACTTTTTTGCCACCATCTGGCAGCCTGAGTCGAACTTTGGAGTGCCCCTATGCAACAAGAGAGTATTCGTCTCGACCCAAGTTGGAAGCATCAGCTCCTCTCTGAATTTGAAAAACCTTACATGGACAAGCTCAAGACTTTTCTACGTAATGAAATTCAAGCCGGGAAAACGATCTTCCCTCGAGGCAGCCAGTATTTCCAGGCCCTCAATGCCACACCTTTCGAAAAGGTCAGTGTCGTCATTCTAGGCCAGGATCCCTACCACGGGCCGGGACAAGCGCATGGCCTCTGTTTTTCTGTGTCTCCAGGCATTGCAATCCCACCATCCCTAGGAAACATCTACAAAGAACTCGTCGCGGACCTGGGATTTAAGCCCGTTCGTCATGGTTTTTTGCAATCATGGGCTGAACAGGGTGTCCTTCTTTTAAATACAGTTTTGACAGTGGAACAAGGACTGCCAGCATCCCACCAAAAGCGAGGTTGGGAACAATTTACAGACAGCGTCATTCGCGAGCTGAATGAACACAGAGAGCACATCGTCTTCATGCTCTGGGGATCTCACGCTCAGGCCAAAGGAAAAGAGATCGATCGACAGCGCCATCTCGTGCTTGAGGCGCCGCATCCTTCACCTTTGTCGGCTCATCGCGGCTTTTTGGGCTGCCGTCATTTTTCCAAAGCCAATGCTTACCTTGTAGCTCAGGGGCGACCTCCTATAGACTGGCAGCTACCAGAGCAACCTCATCTTCCGGAGCAGCTTTCATGAGTTCAAAGAAGCAAGAAAACCCTTTGCTCAACCTCGTTTTTAGCGTCATCATCCCCAGTCTTATCCTGACAAAAGCAAGTTCTCCAGAGCGCCTTGGTCCCGTTTTTTCAGTGATCTTGGCTCTTTCGTTCCCCTTGGCATACAGCATCTATGACTTTGCCAAGCGCCGTGACTTCAGTTTCATCACAGGACTAGGCTTTGTCAGCACCCTCTTAACAGGCATATTTGTCATCTATCAGCTACCGACAAAGTGGATCGCAGTCAAAGAAGCTTCGATTCCCTTTCTTATTGGCTCCGCCATTCTCTTTTCCATGCGCAGTTCATCGCCACTTGTCAAAAAAGTTCTCTACAATGACAGCATCATCAACGTCGATCTTGTCGAGGCACGACTGGAATCCCACCACCAAAAGTCGGGTTTTGAAAAACTCCTCGAACAGTCATCCTACCTCTTGGCTGGTTCTTTTTTACTTTCGGCAATTCTCAATTTCACTTTGGCAAGATACCTACTAGTGGGATCACCCGGTACACCTGAGTTCAACGAACAGCTAGGCAAAATGCATGCGATGAGCTGGCCTGTCATTGCACTCCCCTCAACAGCCATTTTGATGTTTGCGCTCTGGCGCCTCATGAAAGGCATTGAAAGCCTGACCGGCCTTACCATGGAAGAAGTCTTGAAAAATCACGAAAAATCCAAATCTGAGCCCCCAACGTCACAGGTATGAGCTCTGTCCTCCCTTCAGGCCAACGTTCCGAGTGGCTGACAAAAAGCGACGCTCAGCAGCTCGTATGAGCGTCACCTTCTCTCCCTCTTCGTCACCTCCACATGAATCGAAAAATTTGCTTGGGGATAACTTTTTTTTAGAAGTTTCAGACTCAGCTTCAAGTGCTGAAAGTGGCTTCTTTTTCCACAGTTTTTTTCGTGGTTATACACAGGATCACACCATATTTAGCGGTTGACACCCCAGAGTCACACTATATATGCTAATTTTTGTCGGCAGCTTTTTCTGAGCGTTTCAGCAAATTGTGTAGACGCGAAGCTGAAGAAGAACTATAGGTCCCGGTTCTCGAATTTGGTGT
>CANGNB010000083.1 GCA_947454545.1 Oligoflexaceae bacterium | reverse complement strand
GTGCCGGTATTTCTCAGCATGGACCCGTGGCCGATTTTTTTGCGCGCATCAGTCAGGCTCAGATTCAGATGAATACCGACGTCGAATATCTGCGTCGCTACCGTCGTACCGCGGATGGTATCTATTATGAGATGGTTTTTTCGGGCGTGAGCAATGTGGATCTTACCGAAGGTGGTTTGGTTCAGGGGCAGGATTCTCATCCGGGCCGAGTCGTCGGAACACTCGGTATGAGTCTCAGGCGCTATGAGGAAACCCCTGACTTTAGCACACGCGATGGCAGCGAGCTCGATCGTACCTACTTTTTTACAGGAGCCGATGGAACCTTCGGAGGTAATGCAACGCGCGCGGGAGCTCGGGGACTCTCGAGTAATCCGGTCTTGAAATGGGGATCGATACGCTCGGGGATGGATCCCATACTCGTAAAAATTTCGCCTCAGATTCGCAAGACGCAAGAGGAATTCCCTGAGTATGATGTGATCGGAGCTGTGACCAAAGGGATAGAGTCGTGGAATAAGGTTTTTGGCTTTCCTGTATTTAAGGTCACAGTGGGCAAGGACAGTGATTCCTGGGCTGCAGATAATACGAATATGGTGATTTGGGATGAGTTTGGAGAGCTTGATTATGCCTACGCGGATGCACGGATCAATCCCATCAACGGCGAGATTCGTGGGGCGAATATCTATGCGGGAGCGACCTGGATTTACTATGCCGATGCGATTTTCGATTTTTTACCAGCAGATCCCGCCCTTGCTGCAAAGACTCATAAAGCTTTACCCAGTAGCAGCAAGTCGCGAGGTCTCTCGGGTTTTCGTTGGGGAGATTTGGAACCCTTATTTTTGTGTCAAAAGCATCTATCTCCTCGCACCAAGAGCGCTTTGCTTGGTGCTGTTCAGCTGAAAAAAGCTGCTCTTAAAAAGGCCTATGCGAGCTTTTCTCGCAAAATGGCAGTCGAACAGTATCTCGCCAATGTCATCGCGCACGAAGCGGGGCATGTCCTGGGGCTTCGTCACAATTTTAAAGGTTCACTCTATGCTGAGTCAGAAACCTCATCGATTATGGACTATTATGATGATGTTTTGAGTGCCGTGAAGCCCGAACCAGCCGCCTATGATAGAGACGCTGTTCGCTTTCTCTATGGCTTGAGTGCACAGCCCCCTAAGCAGGCTTTTTGTACCGATGAAGACATAAGCACGGATCCAAACTGTCGGCAGTTTGACTTCGGTGTCGATCCATTCAAAAGCTATATTTTGCCCAACTATCAGGCCTTTGTGGATAGCTACATAAGCGCTGGCGATCCTGCGAATCTGCTCTATCTTGAAACCTGGATGGTCTGGGGCCTTGATTTCTTACAGGGAGGCTCGGCAGCTCAGCAAAAAATCGCTTGGGAAAGTCTGATCGCAAAAGTCAAAGCTAAGACCTTAGCCACGGGAGAGCCGGCACCGAAAAAAGAGCTGAGCACTGTTGCGCAGCTTTTGACAGAGAGGAGCTTTTTAGTTCCTGATCCTTCTGCCGAGTTTGCGGCGAACTTTGTGGCCAAACCTAGAATTGATCCAAGTGTGGCCTTTACGATCGCTCAGGATCTTGCCGGTCTGGCTGCAAATCTGGATGGGATTCGAACGATGGAAGCCCGAAGAGTGGCTATAGATGCATTGAAAAAAATGCAGATGGATGCCGGGCTGCAGGCCATGAGCAAGCTGAAGGTCGACCTGCTTGCTCGAAAGGCTAGTCTGTCAGGTGCGGAAGCTATTTCCGAAGGCGACTTGATTGCGCGCGTGGACAAGTATCTTTCACCTTATTTTGACTAAGGTGTTTTCATGAGCGTGCCTTCGATGGCTGCAAGCAGATCCTTGAACGAGTCCATCACGAAGTCAGGCTGAGGACTTTGATCGTTTTGAGGATCTAGGGCCACGTTTTTTGCAACATTTTGCTGTGGGCTAAAGAGCAAGAGCTGATCGCGTGCCTCTTGGCGGATGATAGTGCCGTAACGGGCCCATCCGGTGTGCACGCCGAGCCTTACGCCAAGGCCCACATCTTTGCGGAGATTATCTCCGATCCAAAGCACATCCTCTTTGTGCGACTCCATATCAAAGTCCATGAGCACAGTTTTGAGGCCCTTGGTCCCTGGCTTTTCATAGTCATCAGGGAGAACGCGGATGCGTCCGGCGAAACCAAAGCTGCTTTTTTGCAGATGTTTCATGAGTATTTCGGGATCAACTTTTACCTTTAGATTGATTGGATCCGCAGGGATTCTTGGGTCAGGTAAACCATAAACAGCATCAAAATACTCGAGGATGCCGAGCTTATTGAGCTTCCACATTGCGACATAGCGAGGGGCATCGGTCAGGGCTACGACGGGAACGTTTGCGTAGCGTTGGCGAAACGTCGCTAAAGTCTCGATGACCTCTGCATAGGGAACTAGAGCAGCTTGGGCCGCGGCGTTAAAGGCTTTCCGTCCTGGCTCGACTGCTTCGCGCAGCATCCGCTCCACATCGTGGGCATAATGCTCGACGACCGAAGGCATTTCCTGAATCAGAAAGGGATATTCAATGGTGCCCTCTGCTTCAAAGATGACTTGGGCTTCGCGTTGCAGGATAGCGACGGCAATACCGGTAATCGCGTGCACCTGTTCGAAAAGTGCTCTCATGCAGGTGACGTAGTATTCGACCCAATTGAAGACTGTGTTGTCGATGTCGAGGACCAAAAGTTTTTCTGTTCGTTTCATGCCTCAAACCCTTGTGCCTTGACTCCTTCCGATCTGAAGCGCTCGTGCCTCATTTCCCTCAGAGTCGTCCAGCCTCGCCTAGCTTTGTTAAGGGCACCCACTTGCGCAGGCCCGAACAAGTCGGCATTTCCCTCCGTAAGGGATACAAACCCTTGGGGTGCTTTTCTATAGCACAGTTTGTCGCTTTGCCAAAAAGATTTTAGGGGTGCAAGGCGGAGCTGGATTCGGGGCTCCAATGTTTTTGTATGAAAGCTTCCGGGAGCTGCAATTCTCGAGCATATTCGATGTCAATTCCGATCAAGCGTACGCTGAGGAAATGCTGGACCCATGGCGAGCCATGCAGGATCAGATCTTTCCAGGAACCATCCCCCACAATGCACCCTTCGTTCAGGAGAATCACCCGCTGAGCAAAGCGAATGGCAATTTCTACCGAAGAGGTGGCGATCATCATCGTGTTCTTGGCATCTTCGCCCCCAAGAGCGTGGATCATGTTCAAGATGATGGTAGATGTCACGGGATCAAGACCGGATGTGGGCTCGTCAAAGATTGAGACTATAGGTTTGGTCGCTAGGGCACGTGCAATGCCGATGCGTCGCTTCATACCGCCCGAAAGTTCGTGAGGATACATACGGCGTGTTCGAGGCAATTTGACTGTTTTGAGGAGCTCCTCTATGGTTTCCGACATTTCTGAAGGAGACATTCTTGTCATGTGCTCCATCGCAAAGTTCAGATTTTCCTCGACCGTCATAAAATCAAAGAGTGCTCCTTGCTGAAACGCCATACCAACTTTTCTTAGGGTGGACTGACGTACTTTGCTGCGACTTTTGATCATGTCACAGTCCAAGAGCTTGACCTGACCGCTGTCTGGAGGAGTGAGACCCAAGATGATTTTGAGGAGGGTAGACTTGCCACAGCCACCAGGCCCCAGGAGGCTGACACGTTCCCCTGCAGCAATATGTAAGCTGATATTTTTCAAAAGGGGCGTCTTGTCGTATGATTTGCTTACGGCTTCAAGGGTGATCACTGTGGCCTCGTATCTGTGCAAGCATGGGGCAAGTTTACAGGATTTCGCCGGAACTGCAAACTTTGGATCGTGAGCGAAGAGAGAGGATCAACATGCGGACAGTTGTGTGGACCAGGCCAGTCGAAGATTGGGCTTACGATCAGCGCTTTGTCAAAGCCGATGGGCCGGTTTTGCATTTTCCCCTCACTCAGCAGGTCAGCTGTCAGCCAGAGATTCCCTCAAAGCCCTGTGAGTTTGTGATCATCACCAGTCGAAAAGCTGCAGAAACCTTTCTCAAATGTGCAGCTCCCCAGCGCGAACTCTGGCAGAAGGCCGAGTTTGTGACCTTTGGTATGGAGACCTACAAGTATCTTCTTGGGCAAAATATTCGGACTCGCCTGATTCAAGCCCCTTCTGCCAAAGAGTTTTGCGAGATCCTTCTGAGTGAGCTCAAAAAGGGCACAGTTCTCTGGTTTCCAAGGCCGCTGGAGACAGCTTTTCCCTTAAGCGAGCAGCTTCGGGCTCATGGCCTCGAGGTTCATGATTTCGTTCTGTATCGGACGGAGCCTCTCAAGGTATACGACCCTCTCGCGATCCAAAAGCTGATTGCTGAGCCTGCCGTGGTCTGTTTTGCGAGTCCCAGTGCAGTAAAGGCCTTTGTTGATGTGATTCGTACCCATGATGAGGCGCGCTTTTATAAGTACGTCCCTGTTGCTATCGGCCATACGACTCTAAGTAGTGGGCAGTCCTACTTCAACGAAAGTTTTGTGGCAGCACAATCGACCCTGCAAAGCCTCTGGGAACGAGCCCTCGATGTGTCTAAATCCCTGTAGTTTAGTAAAGGCGACGCAGCTTGAGCTCTGTGATCTGAGCTTGTGAAAAACTTTCTGCTTCAAAATGCTGTGCGCTGACACGCAAGCAGTCAAGACCAAGGGAGCCATCAAAGCGTTCGGGATCAGACCTATGTCCCAGAGCACTCACTGTAAAGGTCTGTGTCCTCATATCGATCCAAACACTGACCTTTTGCGTGCCCATAAGGGGACCGAAGGTTTCGAGCTCTTTGCCTTCCAGCCACCCAAGGCTATCGGTAGAGCGTAATCCCTGGCGCTTCCCACCCCAAATCAGCGAAAGGCCACCCTCTTCCATGCTGAGCTGGCTCCTGTCCATGCGATCGCAGCGTCCGAGCTGAATATCTAAACGTGCATCGGGATGGGCTTGTTTACTTTCAAGGGCGAGGGTAAAGCTGAGCTCGATGAGGCCTCCAAGCTGTAAAGGGAACTCGCGTTTGGCAAGGCTTTGCCCTTGATTTGAAGTCAATGAGAGCGCGCTCTCAAGCAAAAATTCGGGATTTTGGATGAGCCACAAAAGGCCCTTCTGCAGACGACTTACCTCCTGGGCATCTTGAGCATGAAAGTGTTTGGGCAATGAGACATGCATACGCCTGCCGGCAGCGATAGCTTGCCCAGGCAACCAGCTCTGGGATTCGAAGCCTAGCTCCTGAGGCAGTTGTGCTGACGATTGAGTGTCATCGATAAGGCCCAGCTCTTCAGCAGCCCGCAGATTCGTGCTGAGGATGGGGGCTTTCAAGGAGCGCAGCAAGGGACGATAGATCTCGTGGTCCAAAGAATCGTTGAGGACGATGAGATCGACGAAGGGAGCCAATGCGGCAAAAGATCGGCTGTGTGCTGTCGTCTGTACCGAGTAACCTTGAGCTTTCAGAAGAGCTTCGATGATCTCCGTCTGATCGTCCTCAAAGCAGCTCTGTGACAAGATGAGGGCCCGAGGTGCTACGAGGATCTGAATGTGTGCGGCAGCACTTGGACCTGTGCTGTCGAGAGCTCGTACCCAGAAACCATCGTGTCCCTGGTACGAAGCCTCTGGCTCATAGGTCCACGCTGCGCCTTTGAGGGTGAGACGCCCATGCTTAGGAGCGACGAGAATCTCGAAGGTGAGGGATGCAAGGGATGACCCCTCGAGCTCTAAGGACGCACTAAATGCCTTATGGCCAGGGATTGGATAAACTTTTGGGAGAATGCGAACGGAGGAGCGCTGGGCTCGCAATTCGAGCTTGTTGCTTTGGGCTTGCCAGCCATTGGCAAAGTCGATGGTGGCGGCGCTCACAAAGCTTCCCTCTTGAGGGAGTTTCGTTTCCAGGACCAGGACACAGCGCTGTCCTGCGGCCAAACTTCTTCGGCAGTTTCCTCCTTCTCCTGGAAAGGAACCTCCGGCAAAACGAAAAACCTTGCTCGACCAGCTCATATTCACATCTTGAGCTTCTCTCTGCCCGAAGTTTTTGAGGATAAGGGAACGACGTGATGCTGCCAGATCGGTTCTCTCCCCCCAATCCAAAATATCTCCCTTGAGACTGCGGACGTCAGCAGCAGGACGTAAGGCGCCTTTGAGCTTGAGCGGGAGCGATTGTTCTTGTTCGCCATCAAAGAAGAGAACCTGAGTGTCCTGGATCAGCGAGAGTTCGCGGGTGCCGGTGAAGCTGATCTGCAGAAGACAGCTGCTCTTGGGCATCAGGATAGGGCCACAGGTGCCATGGTCTCCAGGAAAACCTCCGGGAAGGCGGAAGGGAGCTTTGATTCCAGCAAGACGAAGACGTGTTGCAGGACCTTGGCCGAGATTTTCTATACGTAGGCTTAGAGAGTGCGGTAAGTTCAAAGCTCTCGTTCCAAAATCAAGCGTCGAGACGCTCAGGGCGAGAGTCGCGCGACCACGCTCCGCCAGAAGTATCTCAACGGGAATGCCTTTGGTGAAGAAAAAAGGGCTTGGTCCTATAGCGATTTTAAGTATTTCGCCGTTACTCTCGTTGATCGAATCAGGCAAAGCCTTCACTTGAAAGCTGCTCTTCTCTTCACCATCTTCGAGAATAAGAGATTTGGGTAAAGGATTGGTATCTTGTCCTGGTGTCGCCTGGCCACTGTAGATCAGGGGTACGATAAGGCGTCCTTTGGCAGGTTTTTGGCGTTGCACGGTTACGGTTGCGACTTCGTTGCTACCCTCTATCACTTGCGTCTTATCCGTGCGCAGCACAAGTTCGTAGTAGTTGATCTTCAGATCCTTGCCTTCTTTGCTTTCGGCAAGAGAGAAGCGCGCTGCCGCAGGAACTTTAGGATCCAGGCGAGCGGGGAGCTGCTGCTGCACGATAAGAATAAGAACCTGCCCCGCTGTGTTCACAAAGGGATTATATGCTCCCATACGAAAATCAAAGCTGCGTCCCGGCATCAGGTTATAGACTTGCTGACCGAGGCGAAAGCTTTGGATCTCCACATGACAGTTTTGGTCATATCGATACAGCATAAATTGGGTTTGTTGTGGGATTTTGCCTTGGAATTGAAAGCCACTCCGACATTCTTTGACCAAGTAGGTGGCTTCTTCTAAAGAAGACAAAAGGCCTAAGAGGGGAGCCGTCTCGGGCTCAACTTCTAGGCTGAGTTGTATAGGTGATTCGGCAGCTTCGCCTTCAGCATCTTCGGAGAGAGCGCTACGATTGTCGCCATGCGAGAGCTTTTGTAAGGGCGAAGAAGAGCAAGACAAAACAGCAGCAAGCATGCCCATGAGGGTCAATGCAGCCCAAAGTTTTGGTTTGCCGGTCGCACCAAACATAGTTATGTCCCGCTAAGAAGATTAGTTCTCGTATCGGAGCTGTGGCATGAGAGGGCAATGAAATCTGTAAGACCCTTATATCTTTTCTCAATTCAGCACTATTAAAGATACTTGGGGGTATGACCGAGGCCCATCCTGGGGGGTAAATAAAAAATCAATAAAAACTGATGGATACGCTCACGAAATACTGTGGGCTAGCCGTGAGCACGATGGTTTGGGGCTCAGCATCGGGTTCGGGGAGCGTGATCAGTACCATAGTATCGAGACTGTGCAGGGGGTTATGGTCTATGCCTAGCACGCGGGCAAATTCGCTCTCATAAAGGGCGAGCGTATCATAACTCTGTGGCGCAGAATCAGGATGAAGCGTAAGGGTGACAAGGCGTGCCCGACCCCGAGGGGTAATGAGGTACGTTTCATAGGCACTGACTTGATAGATGCTCCAGATCTCGGCAAAGGTTTCTGCTTCCAGCGCGGCATCGAGTGTATTAAAGCCTGAGCGGAGCAGCTCCCAGGTCACAGGTAGGTCGCTGATGCTTTGGCCACCGCGCAAAGTACTGGGGGTGACGGGAACCTTACCCTTAGCCCATGCTGATCCCCAGCCTATAAAAGCTAGGACAAAAGCAGCTATGTGAAGAGAGCAGTTCATGGTTCGGCTCCTCGGTCTTTCCCTACGATAGCGGAAGTCTGTGGCAAAGACTATCCTCACTTCATGTTCGGCCTAAATAAGCCTCTTGGACCCGGGGATCACCCGAGAGTTCTTGAGCGGAGCCAGACAGTGTCACCAGGCCATTTTCCAAGACATAGGCACGATGAGAGATCTCGAGGGCAAGATGAGCGTTTTGTTCGACGAGTAAGATCGCCATACCTTCCTTATTAAGCCAAGCAAGCTTAGTGAAGATGTCCTGCACGATGAGGGGCGCAAGACCAAGGCTAGGCTCGTCCAGCATCAAGAGTCGTGGCTTTGCCATCAAAGCTCGTGCCATCGCAAGCATCTGCTGTTCACCACCGGAAAGGGTCCCAGCTAGCTGGTGCCTTCGTTCGAGGAGCCGAGGAAAGAGCTCAAACATCTCCTGCAGAGTCTGCTCGATCGCGCGGCTCCCATGGCGTGTCCAAGCCCCGAGTTTTAAATTATCCTCGACACTCTGTTGGGCTAGGATCATGCGACCCTCTGGGCAGAGGGCGAGCCCAAGGCGAACACGCTCGGCAGCTTCACGATGGGTACAGTCACGTCCGAGAAAGCTGATAGAACCACGATGAACAGGATGCAAACCTGAGATAGCGCGCAGACAGCTGGTTTTGCCAGCACCGTTTGCACCAATCAGGCAAACAATTTCTCCAGCTCGAACCTCTAGGTGAATGCCTCGCAGGGCCTGGATGCCGCCATAAGAGAGATGCAAATCGTCGATCCCAAGGATAAGACTCATGGCGTCGCTTCCTTTTTCCCTAAATAGGCGGTTTCGACATCAGGGTTTTGACTCACTTCGGCTGGGGTACCTTGAGCAATCAATACTCCGAAATTAAGCACAGCAATGCGATCGCACAGCCCCATGACTAGGGGAACGTGATGCTCGATCAGCACAAAGCTTAGGCCAAGCCTATCTCGCAGATCTCGAATCAGTTCTTGCATACCCTTTTTTTCAAAGGGGTTCATGCCTGCAACCGGTTCATCGAGAAGAATGACCTGGGGGCGCAGCATGAGCGCGCGGGCTAATTCGAGGCGTCTCTGATCGCCATAGCTGAGGGTCCCCGAAAGCTGGTCGATCTTATCCTCGAGTCCACAAAGCTTGACATAGGTGAACGCTTCATCCGCGAAATCGTAGAGCATCTCCGAAGCATCCTCATGCTTGCGGAGGGCTGAGGCAGCAGCGAGCACATTTTCAAGGACACTTTGCTGACGTAAAAGGCGCAAGTTTTGGAACGTGCGAGCCAATCCTAGGTGCACACGCTCATGAATAGGGAGATGTTCGATGGCCTTGCCAGCCCAAGAAATGTGCCCTTCATGGAGTGGAACAAAGCCCGTCAAAGCATTAAAAACAGTGGTTTTGCCCGCTCCATTAGGGCCGATCAAACCCAAAATTTCTCCGCGCTTCAGCTGAAACGACAGCTTATCGACAGCACGCAATCCCCCAAACTGTACCGTGAGAGCCTCGACCTCAAGCAGAATCTCATCGGTTCGCGGGGACTTGGTTCCAGATAGGGGCGTGAGTTCCCGACTCTTGAGTCCTCGAAAGCGGCGTCGAAACCAAGACTCTTGGATCAGTCCTCGCGGTAAAAAAAGTGTCGCTAAAACGATGAGGCTACCATTGACGATGAGGCGTAAGTCTTGCAGGGGACGCAACCACTCCGGAAGAGCAGCTAAGAGACCTGCTCCAAGGCTGGCCCCCACAGCACTCCAAGAGCCGCCGATCATCACATAGGCGAGCGTGTTGATCGCTGACTCGTAAGTCCCTTGACGTGCATTCCAGGTATTCAAAAGGTGAGCACTTGCAACGCCCGTGATACCAGCGAGGACAGCCCCCCAGGCAAAAGCTAAAGTTTTGCAGCGGGCCCGGTCTATACCCATGGCAGCTGCCGCATACTCATCCTCCCGAATGGCCCTGAGAGCCTGTCCCAGACGACTTCGCTCCAAGAGGAGCACCGAGGCGAGAGCCACCGCAAACAGCGGCACGAACACCCAAAGATAATCGCCTTGCTCCGCAAAAAGCTGGGGAATACTAAAGATACCAATGGCTCCTCCTGTCCAAGAGAGATTCAGACAGAGGACGCGGACGATTTCGACAAGTGCTAAAGTCGCCAAAGCAAGATAGATGCCGCGCAGGCGTAAGACCATTCGTCCGATAGCGTAGGCCAGCCCATAGCAAAGCACGGAGCTGATCACAACTTCGACCAAAAAAAATCCGAAGGGATAAAGCTGATCCTCGGCAAGTGGCCACCAGCCTTCGGTGATGTAGGCTGAAGCGATCGCAGCAATATAGCCACCGATAGCGAAAAAAGCTGGGCTCGCCAAAGAGAGCTGCCCGCCCATCAGAGGAATATAAAGACTGAGGGCCAGCAAAGCTTGCTGCAAGACGACGAGGAAGATGAAGCTGTTGCCTTCCATATTCAAAACTTCTCCTTTTGGGGGCGACCAAGTAGGCCTTCAGGTCTGAGAAGGAGCACGCCGAAGAGAAGGGCAAAACCAACGGCTTCCTTATAGCCAGAGTAGTCAGCAGGAACCGCTGCTTCCATCAGCCCTAGCAAAAGACCTCCGACGATGGCTCCCGACACTTCCCCCATGCCTCCCAAAACAATCACCGCGAGACCTTTGAGGCCAAAGAGCATTCCAAAGTGAGGGCCGGGAATGCTAAATCCTGCCGCGATCAAAGTTCCTGCCAAGCTTGCCAGGGCGCCCGAAAACGCAAAGGTGAGACTCATGATGCGCGGAACAGGAATACCGAGCAGACTTGCAGCCTGGGGATTTTCAGCGACAGCACGCAGACCTTTGCCGGCCATAGAAAAGCGAAAGAGAGCCAAAATGAGTAGAAGGCTGATCAGGGACACTCCGAGTATCAGCAGCTGAACGCCCCGGACGAAGAGGCCGTTCCACTCAATCAGGGGCGGAACAAAGCTTAAGATGTCAAGGTCGAAGTTTTTGGTTTCAGCTCCGTAGAAAAGGAGCAAGAGATTGACCAGAAAAATTCCAAAACCTAAGCTTGAAACCAAATACTGCAAGGCTTCAGCATGGCGTTTGCGCAGTGGGGCAAAGGCGACCTTTTCCAGGCCCATGGCAAGCAAGGCACAGAACAGTGCCGAGACGAGTGCAGCTTGCCAAAACGGCAAGTGAAAGCTGCTGGTGTATGCGGGCCAAAGGCCGCCTCCCCAAGTGCCACTGCTCAGACTCCAGGTCAGGTAAGCGCCGACGGCAAACACGGCTCCATGAGCGAAGTTGATGACGCCGAGCAAGGAAAAAACGAGGGCATACCCTATGGCAAAGAGGGCATAGACAGAGCCGATGCACAGACCATTTAGGAGAATTTGTAACATAACAGGGCTGCCTCATGGGTGCGGTGCAGAATGTCTGAGGAGGATCAAAAAAACTGCCTAAATATCGGGAATTTGTCAATCAAGTCTTCACTTATGGTACAATGTTCGAGTTCACCTGTTGTTCCGGTTCGATGGATACGAGGGAGTTCATCTGCGATGTCCAAGTCCGTACACAAGAGCCGATTCTTCCGACCTTTAAGGTCGTTTGTGGTCCCCTTACTGATCTGCTTGAGCAGTCTCATCTCGGTTTCTCCTGCTGTCTTCGCAGGTATTCATCGGGCTCCCATTATTCTCGTCGCCAACAAGATTCGCGCCACGACAGGTTATGCAGTAAGTCAGTATCGCCTTTTTCGCAAGGGAGCCAACGGGGAGGCCGTCTCCATACCCTTTCAGATTGACGAAGTGAATAAAATTGGGGATTACGTCCTCAATGAAGGACCAAAGCCCAATCAGAGCACGGCTGATGGAATATTTGATGGGCTCGATGAGCTGAGCTTTATGGGAGATGACGTTGGCGATGTCGGTCAACCTAAATCCTGGCCCGAAAATAAAGCTCCCGATCAGATTTTTGAGCTGCGACTCACGGCGCCAGGTGAGCTCGGTGAAGTTCGAGAAGGCGCTGTCTATATTGGAATCTACGGTCAGCATGCCCCACTTTTGATTAGTCAAAAATACGTAATTTTTGACATCAACTCAGGCGAAGTGCGTACCTCACGATACCGTTACCTCTTCGATCGGCAGAATTACCTCGTGGTCAACGGGGTGGATATGCTCAAAAATTCACAGCCCAGCAGTGAGGCCGAACGAGTCCCGCTCATCGACTCCTCCACCTTTTATGCCAAGGCGGATTTGAAATACTTTGTTACGGTTCAGGTCAATCATCGCTCGGTCAACAGTCGGCTTGAAGCTTACAAAACTGGCCCCATTCGCACCATAGTCCGCGTGATGTTTTTCTACTCATTTCTGAAGCTGAATTTTGAAGTTGGCATGTATACGGAAGTCAGCTTTTTCAGCAATTCAGTCATACTCCCAGCGATCATTTATAATCCTCTTGATGGGGTCAAAAACCTCAACAAAGGCAGCGGTTTTTACTATGGCTTTGCCCTGCACGACCCTCCAACCAAATTTCAATTTGATACCAACATGCAGCCCTACTCGAATCTTCAGGGAACATCGAATCTGCTCGACTTTATCAAGCAAAACCGACCTGCTCTGGAGCGCGAATACTGGGCGAGCCTTATCGGCGAAGATCGGATGATGTATGTGAGTATGCGTCCCTCAGCCACGATGCTGAGCGATGGCAATGTGCCGTTTTACTATGTAGCCGATCAGAGTGGGGAAGAGCTCAAAAAGCGCAATAACAACCTTATGAAGCCTTTGACTGAGAGCCCTGTGAATCTTGGCCTCTATTTCGATCTGACAAAGTTTCGCGAAGGCGAGCATCTCATGTCTTTCCAGCTTTTCTTTGAAAACAAGAAGGACTATAAAAGCCTAGAGACCTTTAAAAACCTGAATCGCTGGATGCTGCGCGTGACCAGAATGTAAAGTCAAGGTTATGCCGATCCGGTGGATGCGTCTCAGAGTTTAAGTTCCAAGGCTTTACGTTTGGGGAGAGCGATTCCGTGATAGCCCAATATGATGTACCTGCCTCGCAGCGCGACCCTCAGCTCCCGATGGTTGTTCACCTCAATGGTGACGAAGAACTGCTGGACAGCTTTACTTTCGATGCCGAACAGGCCATGGAGTTTTTGGGCATCAAGCGTTCACGCCTCACTCAGATTTCGGGGCGTGAACTCAGAGTGGGAAAGATCCGCCGCGATCGTTACATTCGCCCGGTCTACCGAGCTTGCGATCTGCGTGATTATCAGGAGTGGACGCGCGCGACAGCCACCCATCAAAGTTCCTCGCGAGCGATTGAGCAAGCCATCGAGAGTCTCGATGATCGCTTCAACGATCTCTTGGTGGTTTTTCAGGAACGTCTTCATCACAATCAATCAGATCTACAAAGCAAGCTTGAGCAAGGCTTTGGTCGAGTGCAAGAGGCTGTCACCCGAGCGTTTCACCAAGAGTCACGGACGAGGCCGCTCGAGAGCGAAGGGGACGTTCGTGAACGTTCTCGAGAATGGGGCATTGTGCGACGCGAACAGCGAGAGCTGAAGGACATCAGTTCCGCTCTTCTTGAGCTGCAGCGTCAGCATCAGCAAACCTTAGGGCATTATCATCAGGATCTGAGGGAGTTAGTCAATGGCCTACTGCTCTTGCGAAAGGACGTGCAGGACATGCGTGTCGAGCAAGAGCTCGCCCTCCAGAACGAAGCCGCGATTCAAGAGGCCCAGCATAAGCTTTGGGAAACTCTCGCTACCGACATAAAACTTACCATAACCGAAAAGATCCTCGAGGTCCAAGAAGCCGTTGCGGTTTCAGCCCAGACAAGGGCCTGCGAACAGCAGCCGCCGCTGGCGAGTTCACCGATGGCTAGACCACGGAGAGGCCTGTCGCGAGACCCCTGGCGACGCAAACCCTATCTGCTCAAACCCTGATAGAGGCTTCCCAGCAAGGGGCCTCGGAATTCACCATAAATCTCCGTAACTAATCATAAATATTGAAAAAAAGTGCGATAGAGTCCCTCTATCATCCGATCATTTCATAGGATTGGAGGATACTCGCAAAATCGACGAAGGTCTTGCTAAGAGCCCAGTGATGGAACTGAGCTTTAGGGAGGACACAGACTATGGATAGCACCTTACTTATCGCGATGATGGGTGGCAGCATCTCATTCGCCTCAACAGCAGTGGGTGCTTGCCTCGCTCTCACACCTCGCTCG
>CANGNB010000082.1 GCA_947454545.1 Oligoflexaceae bacterium | reverse complement strand
GCATGGCCCAGTCCCGCATGGGGAGCTACTTTTTAGCCTTCGGGCTTTTCGCGGGAGCCGGAGCCGGAGCTGGAGCTGAGGTCGCATCCATCCAAGGGCACCAGGCAACTAATTTGCCACTAAAAGCTAAGATTCCGAGGATCACAAAGGGAATGCTGAGAAGTTGGCCCATGTTGAGGGTCATGCTGTTCTCGAAGGCGACTTGATTTTCTTTCACGAACTCGATGAAAAACCTTGCTGTAAAGATCCAGATGAACAGCAACCCGATGAGACGTCCGCGAACCTTTGCGGCCTCCGTGTGGTAGAACATATAGTAAAGAACGCCCGCTAGGGTAAAGTAAGTGAGAGCTTCGTAGAGCATCGCGGGATGCCGAGGAATATTGTCACCATTAGCGGCAAATATGATAGCCCAAGGGAGTTCGGATGGTTTCCCTAGGATCTCTGAGTTAAAAAAGTTCCCGACGCGGATACAGCCTGCGGTGAAGGCAATCCCTACTGAGATGCGATCAGCAAGCCACACGTAACCTTGATCTGGGTGTTTGCGCTTGTAGAGCCAAACGGCCAGAATCACGCCCAAAGTTCCTCCATGGCTCGCCAAACCTCCGCGCCACACGAAGAGTATTTCCAAAGGATGACTCAGATAGTAGTCAGGTTCGTAGAACAAGCAGTGGCCGAGCCTTGCTCCTACTATGGTTCCTACCATCACGTGAAAGAGCAGCGAGGACAGGTCTTCTTCATTGCGGCCTTCATCTCTGAAAACGCGCTGCATCAGCGAATAAGACACCATAAAACCGATGGCGAACATCAGCCCGTAGTATCGGGGAGCAAAAGAACCGAGACGAAAAATTTCCGGTGAAAAATCCCAGACGAAATGGTGCATGGTGCCGTTTGCCTTTCTCGCTATGCGTTCTTAGATCGGCGTATGTTCGGCTCATTATAGGCAAGGGTGGTCGAATGGAAAAGGCTTATGTCGTTCCCGCAAGTTTTCGTGACAGTTCGGGTTGAATAAGGTCGAGCCATACGCCCAGACACGCATCCTCTAAGAGCAGGACCATGGCAGCAAAATCTTCGGGACCCCCGTAATAAGGATCGGCAACCTTTGCCACCGAGTGCTTGTGGGCAAAGCTGGACAGACGTTTGACTTTGGTAAAGAGAGCAGGATCCGGACAGATCTTGCCAAGATCCCGAACATTCTGCTCGTCCATCGCGAAGATATAATCAAATTGGCGAAAGTCTTCGGCTGTGACCTGACGCGCTTGGCTCCAACCCGCATAGCCACGATCGGTCAGAGCTTGACGGGAACGTGGATCAGGCAGGGCCCCGATGTGATAACCGGCCGTACCTGCGGAGTCTACCGTCAGCGTCGCAGCCTCGGGCTGATCCTTTAATATATGGCGCATGATAGTCTCTGCCGCAGGTGAGCGGCAGATATTTCCAAGGCAGACAAAGAGGAGTCGCATCAGCTACCAGTGCCGCTCAAGACGACCAGATCACCGTTACGTGTGAATCCGAGAACGGCATTGACCGAGGCGTAGTAGCGGAAGTTGATGGTTTCATAACCTTCAAACTCGAGACCGATTTCATTGCCGTTCAGAGCGTACTGAGCGACGTAGCGGTAAAAGCTTGCAGGGATCCGAGCTACGTAGACTTTGTCATCGATCGATTCCAAATAGTCTTGAAGCTTAGAGTTCTGAGGCAGATCTCTAATGGCATCAGAAATGACATATTGATTGTAACGAACCGGCAAAAAGACTGTGTTTGAACCACTTGACCAGCCTTTGGTCGCTCCAAAGCTCGTGCAAAGAAGGAGGAAAGTGAGGATAAACTTGTTCATTCAGGCTACTCCTGTGTCGAATCCCACTCGCGTCTATCGTAAAGTGAGTACATCGTGTCGCAAAAAAAGTGAACCCCACCCTCGGCATCCGGATGGTCTTTGAGAGCGTTCACGTCTTTCATAAACTGTAATACAAGTTCTTTCAAGCGCGGGACCATCTCTTTTGAAATGGCGCCTGTGGCGTGCATCAAGCTGGCGCCATCAGTTCCGATCAAACGTGTATCAAAGTGCTCGGTGGAGTGGCGGACCTGCTCCAGAGCATCGTCAATATTACCGATGGCCCAGTTGTCATGACTGTACTTAATGGCACCATCTGGCATTTCGATGAGAAGGCCAGCATCCAAAAGTTCACCCACAGCATCAAGACCAATATGTCCGCTGAGATGCATGATAGCCTGACGCGTTGTTCCAGCCTTGGTAGCCGCGATATTGAAAATGCGATTGTGCGGCTCTAAGCGTAGGAAACGACGCAAAGACTCTTCGAGAGGCTCCCGGCGAATACCACTGGTGTAGCACTCGTCCATCAGATTGCCGATGGTGGGGAAGTGGGTCTTCAAAAACTCGAGGCGCTGAGGCGTGCTCATCACCACTTCAGCAATTGCCAAAGCGGTATAGGGATGTGGAACGCTCTCATTTTGAGCAATGCGTCGCACTGTCGAGTAGGCGACGTTACAGCGTCGCGAAAGACCCGATAGGCTGCGGTTGCGATTCCCCTGGAGCCAGGAGTTTATCGCATCCACAAGATCCGCTAGCAATGCCTGCTCGTTGACCATGCCTTCAACCCGCTTTGAAACGATGAAGCGACAGTTCCCTTGACGTCGAATCGCCAGACTTCTGAAAAACTGTCAGACTGTTTATAGAACAGAACCATAGTTGCGAAGTCTTTGCAAATGAAATGTGCCTAATGCGAGCAGTCGTCAGAACCCATTGTGCTCGCCTCGCTCTAAAATGTTCTTCCTGAATTTAAGGGAGGTTGACACAAAACAGCGAGTTTGGGAGAACCGTCTTTAGGCAGTCAGCACCGCGAAAGAGAGAAAAGAAAACCTGTTCAGGAGATTGATTCACTTTCGTGAGGGGTAGGGAAAGTTACCCCACGTGTTTAAGCGAACGATGGGGTAACCGTAAGGTAGTAGCATATCCATGACCTTATAGCGACCTAATCCAGAGCGGTCAAGAGTGGAAGTTTACTTCATTTTTGACGGATTGCCGAGCATCCTCCCCCACTGATCGATCGTCCTCACGTACGGCGGTCGCCTTGAGACTCAGTCTCTGTCAGTGGTTGACCCATCTCTGGCCTTGATAAAAGGTCCTCCCCAAATCCTCCGAAGGGCAGTTAACAGAGACTGCCCTCCAACCAATCTTTTTTCAGAACAACGATTCCTCGTAGAGATAGCGACACATTTGAGCTGTATTGAACAGCATGGCTCGGTAACGTGTGTAAACGCCATGACCGAAGACCGATGCAACAAAGTTTGGAGCGAGACGCGTGCTATCTCCATAATCGACGAGCAAAGTGCGTCCAAAATTACCTAAGCGTTCCCGCCGTGATAAGGTCTTCAACCAGACCCGTGTATCCAAGCCCTTGCCCAGCAACTGATCAAGCTCACGATTCGCGCGGCGCTCACTCGGACTGTTCGCCAGGGCATCCGATCCAACTGTTCCCCACTGCTGAATATAATCGCCCGATTGTGTGCGCCAAAAACCTCGGTGCTTCTCAAAACGCAAGTCGCGGCCCCGATGATTGACTATGTGGAGGACCCTCATATCGGGCAAATAGGACCACGAATAGCGCACGGGTCCGCCCAAAGTCACAAAGTCAAAGCGCAGCGCATTGAGCTGGCGAGCCTTGGCCCTGCTTTCCGTGTGCGCTAGCTGCTCACGCTCGGCAAATGTCCAGAGCTGCTCACCGAGATCACTGAGAGTCATAAGATGGGTGAAAAGAGCAAAGACCTGACGGGCATGACTGTGGCCAATCAGTAAGACGCGTTGTTCCGGAGCGAGCTGGGGCAAGGTCCCAAGATAGTCGAGCAGCTGAAGAGCACCGCGAAGGCGAGCCATATGGTGATTGGCTGAGGACCAGGCAAAGTGGTGGCAGGCGCCTTCGAGTCCGGTCGCTTCCGAGAAGAGCCGAATATAGTCGGGGAGAAAGTTACCATTATCCCGTGCAATGAGATCGACAGCCTTGCGCATCGTCTTTTGAAGGGGAGATTCCCACCTGCCATGCAGCTTAGGGAGATGTTTGCGCAGGCTAGGGAGGATATCGAGAGGATCCGAACCGGTAAAAGTTCCATGCAGAAAAATCACAGCTCCGACGCGATGGCGACGTAGGATGGTTCCTGCTCTTTGCATGTGTTGGATCCAGGCCTGGTTTTGGCGGGCCAGGCTGGGGTGATCGAGACAAAAGGGGACAGGCTCTTCGAATACAAGTCGCACGGGTTCGAGCTGAAGGTGTTCAGGAGGGGGGGCTGGCAAAGGGGGGCCAGGAGGCAAGCGACGCCACCAGAGCCAGAGACCAGCAATGCCCAAACAGATGACAAGAAAGCAGCTGACCCAGAGGATGAGTTGGAACTTCATGAGGGTCTCCTCGAGAAGAACGGTCGCTGGCCGTTCTCAATTAGGCCTTTGGCTTAGGCAATTCAGCATCGGTGGCGCGCAGAGAAGCAATCAAGGCCGAGGCGACGATATCACGAGCACTCGCCCCCCGCGAGAGATCGGTATAAGGACGTGTCGTCCCCTGAAGAATGGGACCATAAGCATCAAAAAAGCCCAGTCTTTGACTTATTTTATAGGCAATGTTACCGGCGTTCAAATCGGGAAAGAGAAAACAATTGGCGCGTCCAGGCACCTGTGAGCCAGGCGCTTTACGTTCGCCAATCGCAGCATCGTAAGCGGCATCGAACTGAAACTCTCCGTCCGCTGCGATCCATGGGTAACGTTCTCGAAAGAGACGCAGGGCTTCTTGCATCTTATCAACCGAAGGATGTTGGGCAGAGCCTCGTGTTGAAAAGGACAGAAAGGCGAGGACTGGAGTTTCGTCAGGAAACAATGCAGAAAATGTGGCTACAGAAGCGGCTGCGATATCGACCAGCTGCTCTGGACTGGGGTCGATAACAACTCCACAATCAGCATAAATATAGCGATGCGCGGGGAGGGATCCACCCTCACGAATCATCGCAAACGAGCTGCTGATGGTCCGGTTGCCTGGGGCAAGGCCGACACCCCGCAGGGCCGCTCGAATCACTTCAGCAGTGGTGTGCACACAGCCGGCGATGACTGCATCCACCTGTTCGGAGGCAAGAAGGTACGCAGCTTGGTCAAGGCGTGAGCTCGAAGCCTCGTCTAAGACTGCAGCCGACAAGACTTTGCCCCTTTTCCCGGCAAAGGCTGCAAGATGATCACGAGTTGCGGAACGAAAAACGGGATCGGAGGGGTGCACCCAGCGGATGGATTCTACATGGGAGTGGAGATTGATGCCAACCGCCTCGGCTTTGGCGAGGAGCTCGGGAGCAGCTCCAAAGAGCCACACGCTTTGGGCAGCTTTTGCCTCAAGAAGGTCTGCGGCTGCCCTTAAAACTCTCACGTCATCACTTTCGGGTAGTGCAAGTCTTCGCGGTCGCTCCCTGCACAAACGTGTAAGTTGCTGAAGAAAGGGAGAAATTTGTATAGTCATAGCAAGGTCGCCTTTCTGAACCGAGGGCTCGCTTCGTACCTTTCGGTAATATTACACTCCCTAAGTTTCCCAGCAAGCCTAAGGATGGGTGGGCATCCCTGCAAAACCGCTCGGATCTTTGCTGTTCGGCCGAGACATAGTGAAAAAGTTGCAAGGTACACGCCTCAACTTTTCGGGGGGGCCTCCGATACGACTTCTGAAGGACGCGTGCTCTTTTGAGAACTGCAGGGAAGTGCTGTCGATGATATTGATCGCAACAAAACATAGTGAGCTTATCAAAAAGTTGTCAAAAGACCTGGCAGGTCGCGGGACGCGCATAAAGGTCGTTAGCACAGCTGAAGCTCACTTCCTCCGTGAGTGCTACCACCCTGAAGTGAGCACCGTGATTATCGACGAAGAGTCGACTGGCTTGCCTTACGAGGCCAACCTTGATCTCGTCAATTCTCTGGGGCGTCGTGTTCCGGTGATTGTCGTTCGCGAGAGGCCTCTTGAAGAAGAATCCTTCACTCAGGAAGCCGATCATTTCACAGATCACGTGACCGTTCTCCTCAAAGATAACTATGAAGAAATTTTGGCGACAGCGACCCTGTTTGCAGGTCAGCTAAACGATGGCCTCAAGGCTCGCGTAAGTACCATCCCCTACTACAATCCACAGATTCCGATCTCAATGCTGAAAACATTTGGTGGCCTGGGAATTTTGACCATCGATGCTTCGGCTTTTGGAAAAGTCAGTCTCGAATATGGGCTTGATGTCTACCAGCACATGAAGCGCATCCTCAATGATGTGCTCTTCAATCTCTGGGGCAACAATGGCTGTATTCGAGAGAATGATGTTCTCTGCCGGCGCTCAACGACCAGCAACACGTACCTCGTGTTCATGAATCGGTCGCGTGAAACGGGCTCTTTGCCTCATCCTGGGGCTTTGGAGAAGGTCGCGGATAGACTTTCTGCAGCGATTAATAACTCTCTTTGGCAAGAAATGTTTGCTCCGCGCTCAGTGAAGCGTATGCCGGAATGTGTTCAGACTGTTCCGGTCTTAGGCGTAGGCTTTTTTGGTGTCCTAAACAACCCTTGCATCGATATTCATGAAATCTTGGACACTGGTCTCGAGGCGAGTAAGCAGATGGCGCAGGCTCAGCTTAAGCGCGGAAAAGAGCGGCAGCGCGAGCTCATGCAGACACTCATTCAATCGGAAGATCTGCTGACGGCTCACTACCAAGGTGTGTTTTATCTACAAAAAATTGACGAACAAATGGTCAAGCAAGCTCTCGCTGAAAAGAGTATTGCTGTGCTCCGACCACACATTTTCGGTTTTGAATCCTTGATTCGTGTCAACCAGGATGCTGTGCATCTGCAAAACAACTTCGACACTGGTCTCGATTCGAAGTATCTGCGTCCGGATGTGTTGTTTTCTCTAGCTAAATACACCAATGTGGCTCTGGAACTCGATCAGGCCTGCATGAAGCATGCAGCCCGTGGGGCGCGTGATCTGCCTGGTACTCTGATGGTCAACATCTTGCCGCGCAATCTCTACTATGTCGATCGCCTGAAAATGCATTTTGAAGGGCTCGATCACATCATGTTTGAGGTGTCTGAGTCCGAAGCGATCAATAACCTTGAGCTGATGATGAAGTCACGCGATCACCTCGAACGTCATTCGATGGGTATAGCGGCAGATGATTTTGGTAAAGGTTACTCGAGCTTAGATCGTATTATCAAGATCAAACCGGATGTGATCAAATTTGACCGTGGAATGATCCAAGATATCAACAAAGATCCGGTGAAGCAGGCCTACGTTCAGGGTCTGGTGACTGCCGCGAAAATTCTCAATACGACCATCTTAGCGGAAGGTGTCGAAACCTGGGATGAGGCAAAGGTGCTGCAGGCTATGGGCATCGAGCTGATTCAAGGCTTTCTGTTTCATCGGCCGCAGTCTCTCGAGATCATCAAAGGGCAGCTGTCTACCCACGATGCTGATCGGGCGAACGATCTGAAAATTGTCCGCCGCGATCATGTTGCCTAAGCCCCTTAAACTTTAGGAAAAAGCTCAGGGAATCTTTGAGGTTGCCGCTCGCGCATCATAGCGTAAAGCGTCTCCACGACATCTTCGACGCTAGGCTTCGTGAAGTAATCTCCATCTGAAGCATAGGGACTGCGATGCTCTTTAGCCGTGAGCGTCCGTGGAGCAGCATCGAGAAGCTCGTAGCCACCCTGAACTTCAAGCGCTTCTTGCATCATAAAAGCAGTCGCCCCACCGGGAACATCTTCATCGATAAACAGAACGGCATTGGTCTTCTCGAGCGACTGGCGGATGCAGCCAAAGCGATCGAAGGGGAGCAGGGTTTGAACATCGATGAGTTCGATATCGATCCCAAAACTCTCGAGGAAGGGCAGAGCTTCCCTCACAATGCTGACACAAGCTCCGTAAGTAACAACAGTAATATCAGTGCCTTGGCGCAAAACTTCGGGAACGCCCAGCGGCACGCGAAAGCTGTGGAGGTTGCTAGGGACTTGCTCTTTGACGCGATACCCATTGAGCACTTCGATCACGAGCGCAGGGTCATCGGCTGCCAGCAGAGTATTATACATCCCAGCCGCCTGAACCATATCGCGGGGGACACACACGTGCATACCGCGCAGGCCGTGAACCAGCATTCCCATCGGGGAGCCGCTGTGCCAGATGCCTTCGAGTCTATGCCCTTTGGTGCGGATAATGACAGGAGCGGCTTGGCCCCCAGCGGTGCGGTAATGCAAAGTCGCCAGATCGTCTGACATGAGCTGAAAGGCATAGAGGAGGTAATCGAGATATTGAATATCGACGATGGGGCGCAGTCCTCGCAATGCTGCGCCCAAACCCTGACCAAAGATCGAGGCTTCGCGAATGCCAGTATCCGTGACGCGAAGTTCACCAAATTTTTCCTGCAAGCCGTCGAACTCCAAATTCACGCCGCCGAGCTTACCGACATCTTCGCCAATGATGAACAGTCGAGGATCGTGCTGGAGGTGATAGTCAAATGTTCGCTGAATCACCAGACGGCCATCGACTTTTTCGTCGGTAGCAGAGAAGGCAGGATGCACACCATTTAAAGCGAGTGCGCTCGTAGGCCCTTCAAGCATCAACTTACTGTTGTAGCGATCGGCGTTCTCCACCTGCATGCGACTGATAAATGTGATGAGATCGGTTTTGGCTTTGCTGCTGAGCTTTCGCACGATGTACGCAGCCCGGCGAGCGCTTGAGAGTATCGATTTCCGACTGAGAGCCGGGTAGCGTTGAAAGGCGTCACGAACCGCTGCAAAGGCCGGTGGCGTTTGAGGGTCGCGGGTCATGTCTTGATAGATAGCAAGCAGTTCTTCGCGCTCGCTACGCATGGGAGCTTGATACTCTTCCCAGGCTTCTTCCCTAAGGCGTCCCACCTCGGCACGAGCCTCGGCTTCAATCTGGTCAAGATCCTTGGCCTGGCTGATTCCCAACTGGAGCATCCATTCACGCATGCGCGGCAAACAGTCGATGCTCTGCTCATAGGCGAGACGTTCTTTGGTTTTGTAACGCTCGTGACTTCCTGATGTGGAATGGCCCTGAGGTTGAGAAATCTCGGTGACATGAACAATGGCTGGCGTGTGGGTGGTCCGAGCAAGTTCAGCAGCTTTTTGATAGGCTGACAAAAGCTCAGGGTAATTCCAGCCACGAGCGACAAAGATATTGTAGCCGTTGGTCCCTGGCTCCTTAGCAAAACCCGCACAAATCTTGGAGATCGATTCTTTGGTGGTTTGGTACTTGCTTGGAACTGATATGCCGTAATCATCATCCCAGATTGAAATGATCATGGGCACCTGGAGCACGCCGGCCGCATTGAGGGTCTCCCAGAAAATCCCCTCCGAGGTACTGGCGTTACCGATAGTCCCAAAGGCGATTTCGCGGCCAGAGCGCGAAAATTTATTCGGCTCCTGGAGCTGGGGCAGCTCGCGATACAGCTTCGACGCATAACCGAGGCCCAAGAGTCGTCCCATCTGGCAAGCAGTGGGTGAGGCATCAGCACTGGTGTTGGGAGTTTCGATCTGACTTTTCCAACTGCCATCTTCTGCTAAAAAGCGAGTCGCAAAATGGCTATTCATCTGCCGGCCGCCCGAGTGCGGATCGTGGGCAATATCGGTGTCAGCGTAGAGCTGTGCAAAAAACTGCTTAATAGTCATGCCGCCGGTGGCGAGCATGAAAGTTTGGTCACGGTAGTAACCGGAGCGCCAATCCCCTGGTTCGAAGACATGAGCCATTGCCAACTGGGGAAGCTCTTTACCATCACCAAAGATACCGAACTTAGCCTTACCCGAGAGAACTTCCTTGCGTCCGAGCAGGCTAGCTTCTCGACTCATGAGGCCAAGGCGATAGTCACGAAGAATATCGGCGGGACTGATGCTTAGATCCCAGTCAGGATTTTTGTTGGTCTTGGTCTTGCCCATGGCGGCTCCGTTTCGCGAGAGGTTGGGTTGCGACTTGCAGCCTCTGCCCAGCTGCTGCATACCTGCGCAATCTTGTGCAGGTCTCCAGGACACACTTGTAGCATAAGATCGCAGCGAGGACTACCAACAACCCGCGAAGCCGTCTTGTCTCACTGCCTCAAGTGCACAACCGTCACACCATCTCCTCCCTCTTCGGCTTCTCCTGGTCGAAAATCGAGAGGATACGGGGCATCCTTGGCCAGTGCTCGGCGCAAGGCTTTTTTCAGAGCATCCGTGCCATGACCGTGGATCAAAAGCACAAAACTTTCACCCCGTAAGACAGCCTTATCGATGAAACCCCAGGTACGATCGAGGGCTGAATCAGCATCCATGCCTCGCAAATCTAGACTATTGGTCAGAGTTGGGAGGACAAACGAGCTCGCTGAGCTCTTGCCACTCGCTTCAGAACTTGGCCGCTTGGTCGAACGTTTGGTCTCGTTGGCCCGCTGGACAATGCGTCGCAAATCGAGGATGGAGGGCCTGAGCTTGAGCAGGCCTGCAGCGACTTCCACGCTCGGACTGGGTTCTTTTTGAATCTTGCTGACAGTGGCTTCTTTGCCCATGGAAACGATGTAGACGCGATCGCCTACGCTGAGTTCTTCGAGAGTGCAGGGCACTCCTGGCAGTTCCGTCTGGCCTTGAAATTCGCTTTTGAGCTGATCGATTTCTCCCTGTAGCTTGCGTCCGGCTCCATCAATTCGACCTTGCTTGTCTTTGAGGAGATCGCGCAGAACTTCGGCTTGAACAGGTGCTTTTTTCTGCTCACGGGAGAAGACTTTGAAATCCTCGATGAGCTCATTATATTCGCGTTTCATATCGTCCAGGTGGTCTTGGTAACGATTGCGAATCTTCTCCGAAATTTCATACTTGGCATTGGCAAGAGCTTCTCGCTCTTGCTCCCAGCGATGCTTTTGCGTTTCCATTTCGAGTTTCAGTTGGGCATAGCGCAGCTTTTCGCGCTCGGCATCTTCGCGCAAGGCCTGCCAAGATTCAAGGATCTGATCCATGGTGCTGCTCGAACGGCCGCGCAAATCTTTGGCTCGCTCGATGACGTGCTTGGGCAGACCGATATGTTCGGCGACTTCAACCCCATAACTTTGACCTGGAATATCCAAGACAAGTTTATAGGTTGGCAGAAGGTCTCGCGTAGAAAATTCCATGGATCCATTACGAAAGCGGACGTCGCTGAGGGCAAGGCTCTTGAGATTGTCAAAGTGAGTGGTGACGATGCAGTGTGCGCGCCGATCCGCAAGCTCTTCCAAGACGGCCTGCCCAATAGCGCAACCTGTATGAGGCTCAGTGCCAACAGCCAATTCGTCGAGGAGGACGAGGTCATCGGCTTTGGATTCGAGGAGTATAGGCTTCAGGCCCATCAGATGGCCTGAGAAAGTAGACAGGTTCGCCGCTAGGTTTTGGGCGTCACCGATCTCAACAAAAAACTGACGGAAAAGATAGATCTGCGATTTGTCATCCAGAGGAAGCAGAAGCCGAGCTTTGGCCATCAGGTGAATGAGCCCGACTGTCTTGAGAACAACGGTCTTGCCACCAGCGTTGGGTCCTGAAACGATAAGTGAGAGCTGCTGATCTTCAAGGTGCACGCTGTTTGCAACAGGACGTACTTGACCTTGAGCAACAAGGAGCGGATGGCGAGCATTCAGCAGGTGCAAGCAAGGTTTGGTACTGATCTGTGCTGGTCCTGCATCCAGCTTCACGGCCAGGGCTGCTTCGGCTGTCAGACCATCGAGCTCGATCAAGCTTTCATAATCTTGGGTCAGAGTGCTAAGCTCTTCCGCGATCGAAGCGCTGAGCTCTTTGAAGATCTTCAAAATCTCAAGTTTTTCGGCTGACTCAAGTTCGAGCAAACCATCGTTGAGAGGGCGTACCTCAGCAAGTTCGATGTAGAGGGTCTGCCCGCTGTCCGAAGTATCATAAATCGAGCCTTTGATACGGCCCCTGCCGTCGGTGCGAATGGGCACGACATAGCGATCGGAACGGACCGTAAAAAACTTATCTTGAATGTAGGTTTCCAACTCCTGCTCGGTAAGCAGCTGGCGGATCACCTGCTCGATCTTTTTGCGCATGCTGAGCTTTTGCTGGCGGATACGCTTGAGCTCGGGGGAGGCATCATCCTGCAGTTCGCCTTCGGGAGTCAGGGTGCGTTCGATGGTGCGGGCGAGTTTTGGCAAGGGGTAGATGAGGCGATGAAAGCGCTGCAGGGTCTTACAGCGATCCTGGCGATCGCCTGCAAACTGGTGCACGTTGCGAACAGTTTGCAGCAGCAGGTAGACGTTCCAAATCGATTCCCCGTCCAAGATCATGCCCAAAGCAGCCCCACGAAACACAGGCCGCAGTTCGGGCAGTTCGCCTATGGGGGGGCGATAGCCGCTGCGCAGGAGATCGCGCAGGGGAATAACGTCGGTCCAGCGTTGCTCGATCGCCTCGGCACGGAAATCGGGGCGCAGTTTGAGACAGGCCTCGCGACCTTCGAGAGTCTGGGCTTCGGCTGCCAGATGAGCGAGGAGTTGAGGCCATTGGAGTTTTTCTAACGTGAGCTCGTTGATCATCGATCGCTTGTCCTATCTTGGGCGCAGGGAAAACAGGGCGGGCGCCTCGGAGCTTCTTTTTATAATCGTTTTCCTATTTTTGGGAGTGCTAATATAATGAGGGCTAGCATCAATTTGGCCGATTTTTGGCCTGTCGCCTTAGCAACGAGGGCTTATGCACGTACAATGGACAGATTTGGGGAGCCTTCTTACCAGTCCTCTTGGCGTGTTTTGGTTCGTGTTGGGGACGTTTTTTGGTAGTTTCTTCAATGTGTGTATCTATCGTATCCCTTTGAAAATATTTTGGAAAAACAAAAGATCTCACTGTCCTGCCTGCAACGCTTTGATACCTTTTTGGTACAACATACCCCTCGTCTCTTGGCTCGTCCTTCGCGGGCGTGCCGCCTGCTGCGGTGCGTCGATTTCGGTGCGTTATCCCCTGGTCGAACTGCTCAGCGGTCTGCTATTTGTGACGATCTATCACTGTTTTCCCTTCGTGCTTGGCTGGCAGGGGCACCTCCAGTTGGATCCTGCAAATTTTTTGCGCTTTATGCATGCCATCGTGTTCGTGAGTCTCCTGCTGATCTGCTCTTTTATCGATCTTCAGTATATGATCATTCCCGATGTGATCAGTCTGCCGATGATTGCAGTGACGCCGCTCGTCGTCTATCTGCATCCCGACCTCGATTGGAAGTCAGCCCTATTCGGCATTTTGCTGGGGGGAGGGCTCTTTTATGCTGTGGCCTGGCTATACTTTCTGCTGCGTCGGGAAGCTGGCTTGGGGATGGGAGATGTCAAACTCCTCGCAGCCATTGGGGGGTGGTTGGGTTATCAGTCGATTATCACAACGATCTTTTGGGGCTCACTTTTGGGATCTTTTGTTGGCCTCGGCCTCATAGTTTTTAAGGGCAAGATGAGTCTGAAGACGCGTTTGCCTTTTGGTCCGTTTTTATCCTTAGCGGCTATCTTATATTTGCTCTGGGGCCATCAACTGTCTGACATGATGATTGCTTTTTAAGGCGAAGAGCTTTCGTATCAATGCGATAAGGGAGGTCATGCGATGAAGGCACGGAATGAGGCAGATCCAAGATCACACGAACGCTTAGATGCCTTTCTTCGTATCGAAGAAGCATCGGAGGTGATGGGACGTGAGGCTTCACTGGAAGGAGTCTTGCAGGTCGGGCTCGGCTATCTGAGAGATCTTGCAGGAGTGCGAGAGGCAGCACTTCTGAAAGTTCGGCTCCAGGATGAGACGGCAGAGCTTACTCCCGACATACTCCCCCAGGTGGAGAGACTGCAGGAGATGGGGGCAAGTTCGTTCAGCGATGGCCTCAGTGATCTCAAGCGAGTCGAAGTCCTCCGCGAGGGTGTGGAAGGAGTCAGTCTTCTCAAAACGCAGACAGCAGACCTCCAATTCACCATTCTCGGCGAATTGCGCTATGGAGGCATCCTCCTGCTCTGGCGTGTGAGCACAGCTTTGGCCAGCGAAGATTTAGATCTCTATGTGCGGCAGTGGCAGTTACATGCGCGATGGGCTACGCGCGTGGCGGAGGCGCAAAACCTTTTGCATATCGATGATCTCACAGGACTCTATAATCATCGTTATCTCGAGCAAGCCTTAGATCGGGAAATCAAGCGTTCTCAGCGCTATGAATCGTCCTTTTGTCTGCTGTTCATT
>CANGNB010000081.1 GCA_947454545.1 Oligoflexaceae bacterium | reverse complement strand
CTGCGAAGGATTGTCTACTGCATTTTTATAGGGAAAGTGTTAGCCTTATGCCTTGAACCCTGGGCCATCGAACAAAAGACGCGAAAGCTCGGGTTACCAACTGTAGCGACGCACTTTGGGAAGATAAGGAAGAACCTATGAAAAGAGCCGTTTTCAATCAGAAGGGTGGAGTAGGCAAAACGTCGATCACCTGCAATCTTGCTGCCGCTTTTGTGAAACAGGGACGCAAAGTCTTGGTTGTCGATCTCGATTCGCAGGCAAATTCTTCAAAATATTTGCTTGGTCAACGGATGTTAAGAGTCAAAGGCACTGTTGCCGATTTTTTTTCTTCCACTCTAAGTTTTCGGCTGTTTCAGGATTCTTTGATGGATACGATTTACGAGACGGAATATCCTGGGCTCTATGTTATTCCTGCTTCGGATGCTCTCAAGGAGTTGCAGCCTAAGCTTGAAGGTCGCTATAAGATATTCAAACTGGGTGAAGCGATCGATGTAGCGATTGAAAAGCTTGGTTTTGACGATGTATTTTTTGATACACCACCAGCATTAAATTTTTATAGTATGAGTTCTCTCCTCGCGGCTGATCGAGTGCTTATTCCCTTTGACTGTGATGCCTTCAGCGAAGATGCGATTGGGCAAGTGATGAATGCAGTGGAAGAAGTGGCGACAGATCACCGCCCCGATCTTCATGTCGAAGGCATCGTGATCAATCACTTTCAAGCTCAGGCTAAGCTTCCTAAAAGCGCTATCGAGCGCCTGCAGGGTAGGGGCTTGCCAGTCCTCGAACCCTACCTGAGCTCGTCGATTCTCATGCGCGAGAGTCATGGTGCAGGGATACCCTTGCCATTCTACAAACCTGGTCATAAGCTTACGCAAGAATTCTTAGATTTAGCCCAAAATCTCATCGGCGAAAAGCCTAAGAAAAAAGGGGCTACCAAGGCCGAAAAACCAGCAAAATCGGTGCGTTCTAAGCGCCGTGACGAAGCCGATGTTTAAAGGAGTGCGCCTGTTTACGTCAGGCGAGCTAAGAACAGTAAGTTTTTTTGTGTGAAAGGTCAGTGCCGTGATTGCTGGGACCGAATCCTATCTTCGTCGTATCCATTGGCTGAAGAATACCCGAACGATACCAGAGTGGGAACGTATGGGGATTGCCCATGGCTTTGAAGGCAAAGGTTATACATTGCCTAAGAACGGGCTGTCTTTGAATCAGGTCCACGGAGATACGATCCATAGTGTCCATGGTGCAGCGGATCTTCCAAGAGAGCCGCTCGAAGGCGATGGACTTTTCAGCTCTGTTCCTCAGCAGCTTATCGCTGTGAAGACGGCGGACTGTGTTCCCATTCTCATAGCTTCGCCCGAAGGTGTTTGGGCTTTGCATGCAGGTTGGAAAGGACTTTCAGGCAATATTTTGGGACGCGCTCTAACTTCCTATCGAGGCAAGATGAGCGAGCTTCACGTTGCTATCGGGCCTTGTATTGGTCTCGAAGCCTTTGAAGTTGGACCTGAAGTCATAGCAGGCTTTCGAACTGGCGCTTTCCATATGAACGAAGTGGAATTTGCTTTCGCGAGTTCAAAGGGGCATTCCGATCGCTGGCATCTCGATCTTGGTATGCTGGCTGCATTGCAGCTGCAACGCTTTGAGGTGCCCCCCGAACAGGTTTCGGTGGTCCGGATGTGCACCTATAGGCATGCGGAGCAGCTGCACTCGTTTCGGCGAGACGCGAGTGCTGCTGGGCGAAATTGGAGTTGGATTGCCTTTAAAGAACGAAACGTAGACCGAAGATCTGGGTGGTAAAGCTCGCGATACTCTCCTTATCGGAGCCTGTTTTCTGACTGGCGAGACTGTAAGCGATGCCTCCGACATACGAAGCATTTGACCTGAGGGGAATCACTGCCGAGAAGCTGAGCTTGGTGAAAGATCCCTGCCTTTTCGTATCCGACTCGGCACTGCTTTGAGCTCCTGATAAACCGTCAACGCGATCGTAAATCACATTAGTCTCTATATCAAACTTTGGCAGCTGTGCTGTGTGGACGAAATAGAGGCCCAAAAGCTGATCTTTCGAAGCTTGTGTCTGGTCGGATGTTTTGATCCTTTGGGAGTTGTAACCGGCATCAAGTCCCACTTCGAGAGTGTCTAAGAGCTGATAGCCAAGCGAAAAAAAGGCATTATTATCCTGAAATGGATAGATGTAGAAACTCATCTTATCGACTTTAAGCCAGGTTGAAGCATCAATGAGATTTGAGCTCTTCCACTCGGTAATTGTTTTTTTGGTGTCTTCCGTGAGCGTTTGCAGATGCTGCTGTCCCGTGCTCAGCTGAAGAAGGCTAAACTGCAATCCAAAACTTGCCCGATCCGATTCATCAGCCCGAGCCAACGAGTTAAGGCATAGGGCGAGGGATGCCAGAAAAAGCGATACTGTGCGCATGGTCTATCCTCAGATGGGTCTACGACGGTCGCGTGAGACAGCGTCCCTACGTCGGAAATAGCATGTCTCTATGGTAGCACAGAGACCTGGGAAGGAAATGCCGTCTGCTGCTCAGCAAGCGGTTTGGAACTGAAGGCTTGGGCCTATCGCCGCTTTCTGCTAAGACCTTGATGCGAGACGATGAGGAGCTGTACCTATGGGAATTTTGATCAGTTGCCAAAACCTGGCCAAAGCAATGAGTCATAAGGTGTTATTTCAGGATGTCACTCTCACCTTGGGGGATGGGGAACGCCTAGGCATCATCGGACCCAATGGAGCTGGCAAATCGACTTTGCTCAAGATCCTTGCGGGGCGTGAGGTGGCTGACGGCGGGCAGATCGTACGGAAAAAGCATCTGAAGCTCGCTTTCGTTGAGCAGCAAGCAATCTTTGAAGGCTCGCACTCAGCCCTTGAGATCTTGGTCGCTGAAGCTCATAGGCAGGGTGTTGCAGCAGAGCAAGCAGAACTCGATGCCCAGCGTATTTTAAGCCGGCTCGGATTTGAAGATCCCTACCGTCTCGTCTCTACTTTATCGGGGGGCTGGAAAAAGCGTCTGGCTATCGGCTGTGCTTTGATCTCTCAGCCCGATCTCGTCCTCTTTGACGAACCGACGAACCATCTGGATCTACGCTCTGTTCTTTGGCTCGAAGAGTTTTTACGGCAAGCGAACTTTGCTTGGGTTGTGGTGAGTCACGATCGTTTCTTTCTCGATCGTGTTACTCAGAATATCGTAGAGATCCATCCTGTCTATCCCGGTGGAGCTCGGCAGGATGCGGGAAATTATTCGCAATTTATGGATAAGCGTGGTGTTTATCTCGATCATCTGCAACGAGAGCAGGCTAGTCTCGCCAACAAGTTGCGGAAAGAGGATGAGTGGCTGGTTCGTCAGCCAAAGGCTCGTGGCACCAAATCCAAATCGCGTATCGATGAAGCCATGCGAATGAAAGCTGACTTGCAGAACATTCAGCAGCGTCTGCATCAGTCTTCGATGGATCTCGATTTTCAAGGATCGGGCCGTAAAACCCGTCAGCTCCTTGCTCTGAAGGACATCGGGCATAGCTTTGGAGAGCGTGTTCTGTTTCGCGATCTTCAGCTTGTCTTGGGACCGGGGCAGATCCTAGGAATTTTAGGCGACAATGGAACAGGCAAGTCGACACTCTTGAAGATTATGGCTCAGATTCTAAAGCCACAGCAGGGCCAGGTCACAGCTGCCCCGAACCTCGAGGTCGTCTATTTCGATCAGGCTCGGGAAGTGCTGCAGGGTGAATGGACTCTTAAGAAGGCGCTGAGTGATGGGCAAGACAGTGTGATCTTTCAGGATCGCCCGATTCATATCGTTTCTTGGGCGAGACGCTTTAAATTCCGAGCCGAGCAGTTGGATCAGCCCGTCTCCATGCTGTCGGGAGGAGAGCAGGCAAAAGTTCTCATCGCACGGCTTATGCTGCGAAAAGCCGATGTGCTTCTGCTCGATGAGCCGAACAACGATCTGGACATCGATACCCTCGAAATTCTCGAAGAATCCTTAGATGAATTCCCTGGTGCAGTTGTGATTGTATCTCACGACCGCTATCTGATGGATCGTCTCTGCACGAGTTATCTGGGGCTTTTGCCTGAAGGTGGAATAGAAACCTACGCGTCCTATGAGCAGTGGGAGCGAACGATCCAAGAGGAAAGTAAAGCCCAGAGTAAGAAGGAAAAGGCCGCCACATCGACCTCTTCTAAGCCCAAGGCGAACAAGGCAGTGCGCCTTTCCTACAATGAGCAGAGGGAATATGACCGAATGGAGGCCGCCATATTGGAGGCTGAAACTGAGCTAGCAGCAGCCCAGACAGCTGTGGAAGAGGTGGCCGGAGATGCTGATACTCAGAGTTTGCTCTTAGCCTCGCAACGCCTGCAAGAAGCTCAGGATAAGGTCGAACGCTTCTACGCTCGTTGGACTGAGCTCGAAGCGAAGATGACGGAAGCGCAGAAAAACTAGAGGATTCGGGTTGGGAGCTTCCTGGCGGTAGTTTGGAAGAGGCCTTGCCTATGTCGGGGGCGCGCTTCAGTGAATTTTTCTTGTCCTCCTCGGGAGGAGCGTTTACATATGAAATGGGTTGCATTTCAGCGTATCCTTATACGCCTAAGTCAGGGGAAAGAACGATGAGCAAGGATTCCATAGCAGTGCTTTGTAGCGGTGGAGATGGGCCGGGAATGAACGCGGCCATTCGCTCCGTAGTGCGGAGTGCTTTCAGCATGGGCTATGACGTCTATGGCGTCTATAAGGGCTACGAGGGACTCCTCGACAAATCAGTCGTGCACCTCGATCTTTCCTCCGTCGGCAATATCATTCAGCGGGGCGGTACCGTTATCTACAGCTCTCGGAGCCAGAGATTCATGGAGCCTCAGTATCGAGCCCAGGCCGCTCAATTCCTGAAAGATCTAGGAGTCAAGGGACTCGTTGTGATCGGAGGCAACGGCTCTTTTAACGGCGCTCACTTGCTGCATTCCGAGCAAGGAACTGCGGTTGCTTGTATTCCGGGGACTATCGATAACGATATTCAGGGGACTGAGTTTTCCCTTGGTTTTGATACAGCTTTGAATACCGCAGTGGAAGCGATCGATAAGATTCGTGACACAGCGACATCTCATGACCGCAGTTTTCTTGTTGAAGTGATGGGACGCTCGTCCGGAATGATCGCCATCACGGTGGCTATCGCCACTGGAGCTGAGGCTGTGATTTTCCCTGATCGTTCTGTCGATCTCGAAGCGGTGGCAGCGAATGTCAAACGTGGTGTGGCTCGAGGTAAGAAGTCCTCGATTATCATCGTCGCAGAAGGTGAGAAAGAGGGTCTTGGTCATGTCTATCAGACTGAACTTTTGCAGAAGTACAATCTAGATACCAAGCTCTGTATTTTAGGACATATTCAAAGGGGCGGTAATCCTTCGGCACGCGATCGTTTCTTAGGATCTCATATGGGGAACATGGCTGTACAGGCCCTGCATCGAGGTGAAAAAGCGATAGCCACTGTCGTGCGTGATGGCAAATTTCAGCTGGCACCCCTCAAAGAATGCCTCAACAAACGCAATGATTTTGATGAAAGTTTGCTGGAACTGCTCAATACGCTCGCTCTCTAAGGGGATTGAGAATGGCGATTTTTCCTTCGCATGTGGATCTTGAAGAGCTTAACGCGCGCTTTGTGCCCCTGCTGGAAAAGTCAGCCCACTTCCAGATCACCGCCATCGAAGCTGACTGCATCAAGGCCGAATTTGAGGTGACTGCAGCCGTGACTCAGCCTTTTGGTATATTGCACGGTGGATTTTCATGCGTCGTTGCCGAAGGTTTGGGCTCAGTTGCTGGTCACTTGGTGGTGAATGATCCGAAGAAAACAGTTGTGGGTCAATCCCTGAATGCTTCGCACATACGTCCCGGACGACTGGGAACGCGCATGGAAGCCGTGGCCCGGCCCGTTCATCTCGGGGGACGCTCCCAGATCTGGGACATCATGATTCAAGAGAAAACGACCCAAAAGTTGATCTGTAAGGTGAGCCTTACCCTAGCTCTTATCCAGCATTCGCAGGGGTAAAGTAGTAGAAAGCTGCTACGTGATCTTCGGGTGCTGGATGCTCGAGATGAATAATCGCGAGGATCTCGTGCTGATTGGCGCCATTGGAGTTCAGCACGATCGTGTCGGCAAGCTGAAAAACTCGCCGTATTTCAGGAATAGCGACTTCGGTCCCGCTCGCATTGTCACTCAAAAGCTTGATAAGCTCTTTCCACGTGACGAGATGGTTATGGAACTCGATCGAGACGATGAGAAAGTGAGCATCGTAGCCATACCGAAGCTGCTGCCAGGGCTGTTCCCCACTTTTATCAGTACGAACGAGCAGACCTCGATCTTTTACAATCAAAAGGTTACGGCCGATATCACTGAGTCTCTTGAGAGATTCCTCTGAGACCGCGACACTGGCGAGATCCTGATGCATAGCTTCGACGATCGATTCGTGATCGGCGCCTGTGAAGAATGGCCCTTCCTTTACCTTCGAACCCCAAACCAGGTACTTTTCGAGTCCGAAGTACTCTTGGCTAATCCACTTGGTGACATGAATCAAAATAATTTTTTGAAGGATCGGTCTTGGAAGAGTCAGGGGCAGGACCTGAACCGGTGTTGCCGAAGAGAGCATATGCTTCATATTTTCAGGAGAAGAGCCTGACGATAAAAGAATAATGTTGGCATGGGGTTGGCGCTGCCGGATAAGAGGCAGATCTTCCCAGAAGTTTTGATGGATAGCGATCAGCTCGTGCGGGCTTTCCGTGAGGAGCTGAAGCACCTGCTCGGTTTTTTCTGCGAGGCTGAGCTCGAGTTTGCTACCGCCGAGAGCGAGTTTGTAAACACGTTGGTTTTT
Organism: Oligoflexaceae bacterium; assembly: GCA_947454545.1. Taxonomy (GTDB): domain Bacteria; phylum Bdellovibrionota_B; class Oligoflexia; order Oligoflexales; family Oligoflexaceae; genus Oligoflexus. The sequence continues at coordinate 7,400 of CANGNB010000081.1, read as the reverse complement.
CTTATCAGGATCTAAGAAAACGACGCGCCTATGGAAGATGTGGCTGCGCTGAGCGTAACGCTGAGCAACATTGTCAAGAACGTTGAGCACATAGGCTACGTACTCTTTGACTTCGGACTTTAGCTCTTCATTTTCTCCAAAGTGAAGGCCTTGGAGATCTTTGATAATAGCCGGAATTGCGTGGCTTTTTACGTTGTGGAGCTGATGCAGGACCATATCTTTCTCATGCACGAGCTCTTGAACTTTCCGTTTTTGCGAGACCAAAAATTCGTGGCGGTCTTCGAGTTCAGTATGGAGCTGCTCGAGTTCTTTGGAACGTTTGTTAAGGTCGGTCGTGCGTAGCTCAACTTCGGTGAGCAAATGACGGTTCCGATCGATGATGATCTGGGCTTTTTGTTTTTCCAAAAGGGCTTCTTGCTGTATCGCGAGATTGATGATGATGGTGAGCAGAACCAGGACGAAAGCGATCAGGAACCAAGGCAGCAGCCAGGTCACGTCACGGCTCACATAGAGGACAGTGTAAACATCGTGAACCGCTGCAGTCACAAAGCCGACAAAACCCAAACCCAAACGAATAGCAAAGGGCCGTCGCTGAAAGATGCCTTGGACTGTGATAGGAATAAGAAATAAGAGTTCGATAATCAGGAGATTAAAGAAGTAGCGACGGAACTGATCGAGGTTGAATCCAGGTATCGTAAAGAACCCAATCAGCATGATGATATAGAGTGCCATTCCCAGATAGGCGAGCCACTTGGTAAATTGGCGACGTGTGGGCAAAATTTCAGCAAAGAATAGGAAGAAAGGGATAGGGGCGAAGGTTACGCAAAAGTGCCAGATCGAAGACCAGGCATCGACGTTATCTAAGAGAATTTCAATCAGTGAGCCCCCTGTGAGGTAGACCATACCCATGGACAGGGAGAAGGCTGAGAAGTAGATAAGCTCCTTCTGGGGACGGAGATACATGACGATGAGGCCGATGAGACCCAGGAAGAGAACAATAAAGCCTACAATAGTGTTGTTGGCCTCGACGCTGAGCAGGCGCCAGAGAGCGCCTTCAGCGCTGGAGACGTCGAAGCTCGCACAGTTGATATTGAAGTGAGTCTTAGCCGAGTAGATCGTTTGGAGGTAAAGCGTCGAAGGCACGTCTCCCAGGGGAAGGCGGACCATCGTATCACTTCCAAAAATGCGTGTTGTCTGCGGAAAATTACGCTGAGCGGGGTCGTTCGCTACGAGCTCGTTATTTTGATAGACAGCAGAGAGGTTGACGCAAGAGCGGGTAAAGAGCGTGTTGAGGAGACCCTCTTCTGGGAGCTTGGCAGCAAACCAGACCCGCTTGTTTTCCTCAAAGGGAATAGAGGCTATTTCGGTTTCGGAATAGGCTCTCCAAGCGACCGAGTCAGGTGGTGGTGTAGAGAATTCCTTCTGGGTGTCCACAAAGAACTTGATGTCTTTATGCTGACTCAGATCCAGATACTGCTGTGGAGAGCACGCAAAAAGTAAGCAACCTGCACTCACAAGGAGCAGATGTCTTAGGCTTTCCATGAAGTGCTTAGGACTTAACAAGGCCCCTTACCTCTCCACAAAGTAGTGAAAACAACCAGCACGACGCTTACCCTGACTTTTCCCTTGTGCGTTGATCAGAGCTAAACTTTCTGTTCGTTGTTTTGGTTTGATGTTGGTGATCAAAAGATCAGCAGTTGAGAGGATCTGGAAGAGCCCCATACCGCCACCGCCTTTTCCTTCGGCTTCATTGATCTTTCCAAATTGACCATCGAAACAAGATTTTACATATTTCAGAATGACATCGCGAGGGAGGGCTCCAAAGGGATCCTCAACTGAGATAGCGATGAAGTTTCCATCAAAAGCATAGCGAAGCTTGCCGTAGTCCGATGGCTCGAGCTCGATATTGTTGATGCGCGAGAGGTGATTATATTTCGGTAGGCCAGTCTTTCGATCATGAGGCGCATCGTAAATACAGTTCATAAGGAGCTCTTCGGTTACGAGCTTGGCATTGCGTATCATGGAACTTTGGACACCGGCTTTGCTCAAGTCTTGCTCGAGCTGCTCGATGAACTGACCTCGATTTTCACTGCCAGTGACGATGAATTCTTTGACATCCACGCCCCAGTTAAGATATTTTTCCAGCCCAAAAATATCGTTGCTGAGAATTTTGGTTGAAGTCACAAGTAGGTTACGCTGCGTGAAAATACGATCTTCTTCGTCGTGGTGAACGATATGTCCGAGATAAGAGTGCGCCTGCAAGAAGCTGATGTGCTGATCGAGGCCCTTATCCGATGTTAAGATGATCTCAGTTTTTGGGCTGAGCTGTTTGATGCGCTCAGGCAGTTCGCTGCTTACGGTACTGATCACGATGAGTTCAGGTTTGATCGTAGCCATTTCGCGGAGTAGGGATTCCTCTTCGTGAAAGGCTCTCGTCTTGACCTTGCTGCCACCCAAAGCTGTCTTAGTCATTGCTAAAAGACGCTGTTCAGGTTCGTAAAGCCAAATGGATTTATCACTGATCGCTTGAATATCTTCGTAAAGCTTAGCGAAGGGTTCGAGCTGACTCGCAAGGCGATGGATTTCGACACTAAAGGCTTGAACGCTCGTTTTATTGGTATCTCTTTCCAAAGTCTGCCAGTTTTTCTGAAGAGTTAAGCCGAGCTTACTCTTGATGTCTGCAGCCTGCTTCAAGAGGGTATCTTTCTGGTTTACGATATCTTCCATGTTTTTTGCGCTGATGCGCATCAGGATGTTCTTCTCTTCGAGCTCGTGATTGGAAACTTCGAGCTGGCGTGTTTTCTCATTCAAACTTTCTGTTCGGCTGCGTACTTTTTGCTCGAGTTTAAGCGAATATTCTTCGAGATTGAGTCGCTTTTCAATTTCAAGGTCGCGAGATTTTTGGATGAAAAAGCGGATAATTGCCACAAGGAGAAAGCCCATGAGAGCAAGTATGCCCCAGCAGGAAACCATATAGAGGCGGCCGTCAGTGAGGTAGGCGTAGATATCAAAAAGAGCTGAAACTACAAAAATACTAAGTCCTAAGCCTACGATGCGCTGTGGGGATCGATCGTTTTGGAATAGCTCTTTGAGAAGCATCGGGATGATGATGATATTTTCGGCAGCGACGAGGGTGAAGTAGACTTCACGGTAGCTACTCAGCCAATCCCACTTTTCAGCAAGGTAGAAGGCATATGTCAAAAGTATGAGAGCAAAATTGAGAGTAGAAAAGCGCTTGATGAAAAGTGAGAGACTTGGCTTTTGGGCAATGCTTTGTACAAAGAGGATAAAGCTTGTCGGAACCACCATGACAGCCGTTTGCCAGAGATCGATCAGATGATCAGATTTCCAAGCAAGGAGCAGGACGGGGTGGGTCAGCATGGCAAAAGTGATACCGATCGATAGAGTAAAAAGGCCGAAGTGTATGAAGATAGCCTGTCGTTTGATAAGAAATGCCAAACAGGACACAATACCAGCCACCATCATGAAGAGGCCGACGATCATCTCCGTCAGTTGAAAGTTCAAGAAGCGGCGTATAACATGCTTTTCATAGCCCAGACTGATCTCGCGACAGTCGGGTTGAAATAAGGTCCGATTTGAACGCACGACGTGCATGTAAAGAGCTTGGGGGCTAGTAGTTTTGGGAAGAGCAACGAAGGCCTGTTTGAAGCGGGCTGCCGTCAGGTGCTGATTGGGATAGACTTTGTTGTCAATCAGAAGCTGCTTATCAAAGTAGACTTTATCTACATTGAGGCAAAGGCCCAAGAAGAGAGTGGGCTGCACCCAAGTTGTGAATGCTGGTAGTTCCATGCGGAGCCAGGCTGAGCTGCGCGCTTTATCGGCGTCTGGAATGCTGTAGTAGGGGGTAAAGCCTTGGGCTGTTTCTATCGTCTCAGCAGTGAAGGAGTTTTGACTGCTTTCCGTGAGAACGTAATAGTTTGCTGAGTCATTTAAATTTACAAGAGTACTGGACCCACATGCTTCCAGGCTTAGGGCAAGCAAGAGAGTAGAGCAAGTTGTAAGGATGCGGTGCAAAGTACTCAAAGCAAACTCACTGTAAAAAAATCTTCTGGATCCCCTATCGGTCGGAATATGAGATCCATAAAGCCAGTATACAGAAGTGCTTGAGGAAATAATTGCCGAGGGAGGCGCGTCTCAATGGGGAAGGGTGTGATCGACAGAATCAGTGCCTGCTGGAGGCTGGAGTGAGTCCCGAAGCTCAGGGCTTTTTGAAAAGAAATTGAAAAAATCACCAAATGAAACGTGCTCGCGACGGATCAACTGATCGAGACTGCGATCCACGAGTCCTATCAAAAAGCCTAAGGACTTCACTTTGGCTAAAGGGATACGCTGTGCAGAAAGCTCTTCCGATTCAACCTTTTCGAGGAGGCTATGGGCTGCTGAAATATGCGCCATCAGTTTGCGTTCACGCCGACGCAAGGTGTCAAGGATCGCGCCAGCCAGATCGTCCCGAGCGCGGTAAAGTCGTGTTCCCCGCTCGCTTTTGCCGCTTTCTTCAATGACGCCAAAATCTAAAAGTTCTTTGAGTGAAATGCTTACGAGAGCTTTGGAAATTCCTAACCTACGGATGAGTTCGGCGGCATCGAGTGCATCCATGGAGAGATAAAGATGACACCACATTTGACCGTGAATTTTTTTAAATCCCCAATATTCCATAAATTCGCCAACCTGAACGGCGAATTCCTCGAGCTCCGGTAAGACTTTGGGGGGATCGCGTCGCGTGCTCATAGCTTAGATCCGCTGCGCAAGGTACCGGACCATGGACTGAAGCGAGAGCAGCGCCTGGGAATTGTCGACTCCCCTCTGTTCGCGAGCTTTTGCTGCGAGAGTTGCGAGGAGATCGAGAGCTTCGTCCACAAGGTGATCGACGCGCGAGCGAACGCGCTGGATTCCCAGTTCGAGTTCGGAGTCGATAGCCAGAGAGGCCACCGTGCTCATATCCAGAGTGTTTGTTTGGCGATGGGCACAGAGAGCTTCGAAGATGACGGCATTGATCACTCGGTTCTTCACGTCAGCGCCTTCTGCGCCGTCTGTTCTCTTGAAGTCGAGAATATCGTCGGTCAATTGAAAAGCGATACCAATCGCATCACCTAGACGCCTTGCCTGATCAAGTGCGTGTGTTTCAAAGTTCCCAAGCATAGCTGGAGCCACACAGCACCAGCGCAAGACACTACCTGTTTTTCTTTGGGCGACGCGTTCGATATCGTCCCAGCTGAGTGCGCTCGCGCTGCTGTTTTCTATCTGCAGCCATTCCCCTTCAGCAAGATCACCGATGATTCCAGCCATTTCTGAAAGGAGGTCGGGTCTCTGATAAGAGGCAATATTCTGGAGAACGTAGGCCAGGAGATAGTCCCCAGCAAGTACGGCACGTTTGTTGCTCGCGACCGCATTGATCGAGGGCTGCCCTCTTCGGGTGCTCGCCTCATCAACTACGTCGTCATGAGCTAGAGTAGAAGCGTGGACGAGTTCGATCATGCGCCCGAAGGGAGCTATGGCGGCATGGTCTACGCCAAGTAGGTCGGCCATCATGAAGGTCATCAAGGGCCGCAGTCGCTTGCCGCCGCTCAGGACGGTATCGCCTAAGAGTCCGCCAATGCGTGGATTGCGTCGCCAGTCCTTAAGGCTGAAATCGAGAGCTTGTACGCTAAGGACCACCTGGGGAGAAACGAAATGGCTGAGTGACGCTAGACTCACGTAGGCTACTCTTTGGCAATCGACTGTTTATGAAAGTGTGAACAGAACGAAGACTCGTACCTGTTACGCCTCTATATATCCATCGATAGGCGATCGAACGCAAGCATCTTCCTTGTAAAGTGTAATTTCGAAGCTCGAACTTGGTTTGGTGACATGGGTTTTCGGTTGAAGCAGCTCGGCTAAAAGGTTTATATAGTCGTGAACCGCTGCAGAAGGGGCTTAGGCCATGACGTTATCCCACTCCAAGAGCGAATCGTTCCGTATTTTTGATGCGATTTCAGATCGTTATGATCTCATCAACACGGTGCTTTCGGGAGGCCTCCACTACATTTGGCGCAAAGCTCTCCGCAGCGCTTTGCCTCAGCGCTTCGATAGCCTTCGAGTTCTCGACCTAGCGACGGGGACCGCGGATGTGGCTCTCGAGGTCTGCAAGGACGAGCGGGTCCAATCGGTGCGCGGCCTTGATATGTCGAAGGGCATGATCGCTTATGGCGAGCGTAAGGTCGAAAAAAAGGGGCTCTCGTCGAAGATCGAGCTGCTCGTTGGGGACGCTCAGCATATTCCTTTTGCGGACGAAAGTTTTGAAGCCACGACCATGTCGTTCGGAATCCGTAACGTGCCCGATGTCGTTGCCTGTCTGCGGGAGTCCCATCGCGTTTTGCGTTCGGGTGGGCGTTGCCTCGTGCTTGAATTCGCGCTCCCTCGTTCACGGATCATCCGCTCGTTCCACCTCTTCTACCTACGCAATGTCTTGCCTCTCCTCGGACGCTGGCTCTCGGGGCATCAGACAGCCTATACCTACCTCAACGAAACGATAGAAGAATTTCCCTACGGTGAGGACTTTCTTGCTCTGATGCGACGTGCTGGTTTTAAGCAGCCGCAGTTTAAGTCTTTGACTGGTGGTATCGTTCATCTCTACTGGGGTGACAAGACGTGAACGATTTGGTTTCGGAAAGGGATTGGGACCAGCATCCTATCCAATGGTCCGAACACACTTTAGGGCATCGGCGTATTCTACGCGGCGAAGTCGAACTGCCGACGAAGGCTGAGCCTTGGGCGTGGCTTGCCGGAGATCATGATTGGGCTTACTACTGGCAGTCGCGACAGGATCGCGTGACCGAATGGGGTCTGGGTGCAGCTCTCATCCTAAAGGCTCAGGAAGTGAAATCAGCTCTGGATGCAGCGAGTGCTCTGAGTTTTTTTGGGGGAGCTCCGTTCGATCTTGAGCATGTTGACGCTGAGGTTTGGGGCGAATTTGCCGGTGGGCTCTGGATTTTGCCTGAGCTGCAGTGCATTCCCCTCGATGATAGTGTCCGAGTCCGTTTCCATTGTGTAGGTGATGCGAGTACCAACGAACAGCAGTGGGAACAGCGATTTAAGCAAGCCCTTCAGAGGGTACTTTCTACCCAAGCCTTTTCTCAGGGGGTCTTGCCGCAAGCACGCCAGCGCAAAGATAACCCCGAGCCCCAGCAGTGGGCGGAGCAGATACAAAAGGCGAGCAAGGCCATCGCCGAGGGCCATCTTGAAAAGGTCGTATTGAGTCGGACGGTGCGTCTTGATTTTGATGCTCCTGTGAATTGGATCGCTCTTCTGAAGGCCTTACATGATGTTGCTGAAGAGTCCTACGTGTTTGCGTTGAAGGGACCATCGGGTCGAGTGTTTTTAGGACGTTCTCCTGAGCGCTT
>CANGNB010000080.1 GCA_947454545.1 Oligoflexaceae bacterium | reverse complement strand
TAAACTTAAAAGGTCTCATGTGTAAGTGTCTCCTCACGATCACTTACTATCGGAAATTATCCGAATTTCTTGAGTCTTTTTGTAGTTCTTACCGAAGAACAAAAGTCTCGATTTTCAAGTGCCAAGAGTTTTTGTCCTATCATCGGGAGACACAAGGGGGCGCAGTTTGAAAACGACTCAAAATATACAACGTAAGCACTCGATACCAAAGAATTAATGAAGGTTAATCAAAGAAATTTAAAAATCCCAAGTAGAAAACCGATACTGCGGTACCCCCAAGAGGTTCTCCCATGGCAAGTTTAAAACTTAGACTTTGGACTTTTGTGACGCTCTTTTTTGGAGCTTTGTCACCCTCTATCGCCCTCGCAAGCTCTCCGCGCTTTTCGGAAATCCTCCGAACGAGCAGCCCTGATGGCAAAGGCCTCGAGCATGCTCAAGCATGGACCCAAGCTCTCTATGAAGCGCAAAAGCGAGTGATTCGCACCCCTAAGGCCGAAGATGCCTTTCGCCTTCTTGAGGGTGCTGTGGCGGATTTACGATTCGAACGCATCCTCAACGATCCCTTGGGACAGGAGCTTGCTCCCGACTCACGGCTTTTTCTCCTCTATGGGCAGCAGGATGAGGAAGCTTATCGGATCGACCTGCGCGCACAAGCTCCCGATACCATCGACCTCAAACGCATCCTCTCTTTTTCGCAGAGCTGGGCTGTCACGCGCCTCAACGATCCGCTTCCCGAAGAAAGGCGCGCTTATAGCGTCCACGGTCAAGCTCGCTTGCGCCTAGGCCCCATCTCCTATCAAGATGCACTGTATACTTTGCAGGGTTTGATGCAAGGAGCTAAGGCTCTGCCGTCGGCAACGGACGGTGTCTTTAGTGAACTGCGCCTTGGTCTCCCCAAATCGATGGCTCTGATCGAGCGCTATCTCACTATAGTGCCGCGCTATACAGAGGAAACATGGGAAGGTCAAAGCTTTCTGAAAGCGCATATCCAAGTGCATTTGGAAGAAGACTTACTGCGCCGCGACTACCCCGCCTTTGGCTCTTACCTGCATGCGATTTTGGAACGCATGGCACCACGGGCTAATCTGCTGTGGCGAACAGCCTCAGGGCTCAAACTGATGAGTCTTCAGCTCGATGGCCAAGAGCGCACCCTGCAGATCGAACTTGCCACGCAAGGGAATGCTCTCGTGCCCCTTGATCCTAAGCAACATCCTGCTTTTAGCGAACGCTTCGTACCGGCTGAGCTTCTATCACTTCAAAGTCAGCTCATCGTGCAGGCTAAGGCCAAACTTTTGGGCCTGCAGTTTGAAGCTCCTGAGCTTGTCCACGACCTCAGCTATCTCAAAGCATCAGAGCCCCAGTTCAAGCTTCGCCTGACCAGCGCCCAAAAACCGAAGATCTCAGGATCCTTCGCCTGGATACTGCCCACATGGGCTATCGACCCTTTGATTCCAGGTTCTATGGAAGGCTACGCTCAGACTTTTCTTGTGGGACTCATGAAGTCTCGGGGCAGTGACGGGACCTACCTCACCCTGGGGGAAAGTCGTGACCAACATGGACAGCTTCTCAGCGCTGAGGGCGGTTTTGCTCTCATTGACAATGACTTTCTCATGCTGGGACTACGGATCTTACAGTCGCATCTTTGGCCCAAGGAAGAGGTCCGTGCAGAATTTGAGCTCCTCAGTAAAAGACAGATCATTGCGGTCAACGAGGACATGCAAAGCTATCCCGTTTCCCGATGATCCTCTCCTTGAGCCTTGCCAGGCTCAGGCGCTATTTCGCTGCGCTGGCCTCGTCACCAAAGGAATCAATCGCCTTCTTCGTAGCTCTTTCGAGAGCTTCACGCGCAGCAGCGTTGCCTTTGGTGCCACCCATAGCATCCCGAAGCTGCTGCTCCAGGTCTGATTTACGAATACCAACTTTAGAAAGACAGCGCAGCTTTAGAACGCGCTCACCCGACTCACTGCTCTCCACTCTTTTTTCCCAGTATTTTTCGAGTGTTTTGACCCCATTGAGGCGTCCAGCCGCAAAAAAAGTTGTCAAACTCTCAAAGCCCGGATTCGAAGCCATATCGGTCTCGTTGAGTTGACCGCTGGACGTTATACTCGTTTTTATGTATTTCAGGATACCCGCCTGTGCCTCTAGATCAGCCGCTTTCATGCAGGCTTCCGTCCTGGAGTTACCAGCCACAGAAACCTGACTGATAAAGACGTATTCATTGCCCTCGATCAGAGTGGTTTTATCACCGTGGGCCCATTCGGGAGTTTCTTTTTTGCCACCGATGCGCTCCAAAATCTGTGTTTCCTCAAAACTTGTGCCATTTTTTGTCACACAAGCCGAAAAACCTAAGCAAAGCATTCCAAAGCACAGAGCTCGTTTCATGAATTCCCCTAGTTGAACCTGTTTAGCTGTTCCAGCCATAATCCAGCTGTTCGAGAAGAGCAAAACTCATCTTACCAGGTTCTAGAACCGCTTCCCAGGTCAGCTTAAGCTTGATCTTTCGGACCAAAGCCAGCCCCTTCAAACCTATGCATCCTCCGGACATACAGCCTCTTTATCAGCTTTTTTAGGACATTCTAAAATGCAGGAAAACTCTATTTTTTCCTTATTCTTCCGAGGACCTATGAGAATTCATAAAAAAATTGGGATTTCGAATGCAAAATTTACTGCTGTTGATTCTCTTAAGCTTGAGCATCCCCGGAAACGTCTTCGCACTCGATGCCGACTGCTACGATAAGGGAGAAGATTACTTCATCCCGGCAAGCGATATCCTTGAAGCCAAGAAGAAAGCCCTCTTATGCTTCTTCACAGAAATATCTTTGCAATCGCGGAGCCGAGAAAACAACAGCGAAGTTGATTTTTCTCAGGAGACAAAACTTGAAGCCAAGAGTGCTCTGATCGATTGGCAGGGATTTCGAAAGCTAGAAGGGAAAAATATTTGGCGCTGGTCCATCAAGGATGTGAACGAAAATCTCAAGAGAGTCGCCCAAGAAAACTCCAAGCGTGTGATCCCCATCGAAAAAGAGATCGAGGAAGTTTACAAAGCTTCGAAAGTCCAAAAGGATATCATCGAGATTCGATCCCAGCCCAGTGGGGCCCAAGTGAGCTTTGATGGTGTCGAGAACGTTTGCCGCACACCCTGCAAACTCGAAGTTTTGCATGGCACCCATTCGCTAAGTTTGTGGCTACAAGATTACAACCGCATGACGGGAACTGTCCAGGTCGATGGTTCGCGAGACCAGTTTGCCTTCGAATTGAAAGAGCATATCGGGCGATTGAGTTTTGCCAACTGCCCCCTACGAACCGATGTCATTGTCGATGGCAATAAATTGGGAACCAGCACGGATCAAGAATTTAAGCTCTCTCCCGGAACCTATGTGATCGAGCTCGACCATCCTGAGTATTATAAAAGCAGCCAGAAAATTTCTATGGCGGTTGGTCAGCGCCTCGAAATCCCCTGCCAATTGAAAGCGAAAATGGGCGGTCTCGAAATTTCCGCTAAAAATACTGCTGGCGAACCTGTGAAAGCCAATGTGGAAATCGACGGTCAAGCCGTCGGGAAAACTCCTGGCAACTTTGAGGTCAGAGCAGGCTCACGAAACGTGCGTCTCGTCTTTGAAGATCAGGCATGGGAGAGTCAAGTTTCCATTCAAAAGGGTGTGGCTACAAAAGTTTCGGCAAGTCTGACGCCCATCGAATCGGAGCAGGTAAAAGAGCAGCGAAAGGCCCTTCGCTCCTTTTCTGTTCTTGGAGAATTTGGGACGATTGAAAACCAAAATCTCTTCGAACGAAAATCCGCTCACATTTATAATTTTAAGAACTGTCAAACGGGTGCTGATACAAAAGAGGGCAATACGCTTCGTTTGCTCTTCGGAAAAAATTTCACCCATTCCTTTGGCATCAATATCGGTATCATCAGCGGATCGTACGACGCCTGCTGGGTGCCTTCGTTTCCGCCGGCCTACGAGTCCGACCGAAGCAAATACTCGGTAAAATTTTCTGGAACAACCGTAGGCCTCCACTACACCCTCTACAATCACTGGGATCGCGAAACGGCGGGAACTTACTATCGCTGGCTCACACTGAATCTCTCGTACGTTCCGAGCTTTAAGATCGAAGCACAAGACGTGAACAAGCAGCTCAGCTATACCTCCGAACTCAAACGCAAGGTGTTGATGGAAGCCAATTTAGTCAAGGTGAACGTTGGCCATCTCAGCTTCAGCCTGCTGAATCTTGCAAATTTGGGGGGACTGAGCATGGGTCCCGATAGTCCCGTGGACCTCGACACCATCGCGGTGTCCTCGTGGTTTGGGGTCGGATTTACCTTTTAGACCTCGGTCCAAAAATTCACCGCACAGCCCTAGCGAGGCCAAAGGCTTTGCCAGGGTCCACCCACCCGCTCAGCTTTTGCTTGCAGATCTGGCCCTAAGGGGAAATCAAGCGCTTCCAATCGTTGATCGGTCTTATACAGACGAAAACACTTGCTATGGTGGGGATCTGCAAAGCTGCCGATCGGTATCGGCACCGCTACACCCCCAACACTCCAACGAGGATCGGCATCATACACGGCCTTACAGCGATCGTAGGCGAAGCTTAGGGCGGAATCTTGCTCCTGACTTTGCCGCATGAATTCGAGCCAATAGGAGCGGCCAATAGCCGGGTCGATACCCAGCATCGCTAGCCCCTGGAGGGCAAACATGTCGGCTTCTTCTTCAGTCGTATAATAGCCGAGACGCTCATCGAGGGCCTTCCTCATGGGAATATCGCGTTCGGCGGCTTCCGCAAATAATTTTTGACTCATAGCCTCGACCGCAACACTGAAGGGCTTGCCTTCCGTCGTATCGTCCCTCGAACTTTTCCAGTAGATGAGGCGCACGGTTTCAGAAGGCACTGTTCCCAATGCTCCTGGCGTTTGATCGCTCACTGTGATGGCCTCGCTGCAGCGCGCGAAAAAAGTCTCGTACTGCTGGTACTGCAGAAGAGCTTGGTCTTTGAGCTGGGCTTGCGGAAAACGTTCGAGATGTTTTTGAAAACTCGGCTCACGTCCGAGAGTAATCAAATCTTTGCAGGCAACAAAACACGGACTGTCAGCTCCCTGACAAGCAGGTTCGATGAGGCGCGGAAGAGCCGTGCGAAAGTAGGAAAACATCTCCGAATGGTAATGCTGACCAGAAATCTCCTGGGTACGAAAGGCTGGGAGTTTGAGTAAGGATTCGCCGAGTGCCGCCAGTTCAGGGGCGGGTTCGGGACGCGGCCTTTTCAGGTTGTCCTCATTTTGGCGGTAAAAATACTGCACCCGCGGCTTAAACAAAGCGCCATGAGCGGAGAAATAATGGGCCAGCTCGTGCGTGAGTGTCAGCAGCGTGGCAGCTTCGCTTTCAAAATGCGTGATCACACCCGTAGTCAATGTGATCCAGGGACTGACGCTTTCGAGCTGAATGATTTCGGGCTGGGCGTCTGGAGTGCTTCCTCCGAGACGACAGTCCGCTCCAAAGATAAGCGTCCCCGCCTCTTCCCGAAACGAACAGTGTGTCGGTTGAATATTGGTGCGGATATAGGCTGCAACCAAGGCTGCGGGAACCGGCTGATCCGTACGATCGATGCAGTGCGACTGATCGCGACGATAGACGCCTAAAGAACCACGAGGACTCAGCAGCAAAACACGAGCGTTCGAAACATTCGTTGCTGTCACACCTTCAAGGTGCAAGGAGCTTCGGTAGCAGACGCTCCGCGAAGAACTAAAAGCGTTCAGAGAAGGCTCTTCCATGATGCGAATACGGGGTTTAGGAAGCGTCCAGCCGTCACGCTCGAAGGCTGTAGGAGTCTGCTCGTATAAAAGCTGATAAAGAGCGTCCATCCAAAACTGAAGTCGCAGCGTTCGCGGGTCCGAGTCAGCAAGATAGCTCGGATGTTTCCAGGTGGGATCGAGATCGGGGTACACTTCTTCCTGCGCAGCGTCCACCCAATTCAGGGGATTCGGCTCGCTCTCGCGCATGGGCTGGAGAAATATCGCCGGCGAGGGCGAACCAACAGCTCTTCGCGTGTCCTCAACATGCTGCTGGGGGCCGCACCCCCAGAGGAGGCTTAGGCCCACAAGGATAACTCGGCCCCAAATTTTTGCTAACGAAAGGGTTCTCACGCGTAACTCCCTCTCTCCTAGATTTGACTTAGACTGCGCCCCGAAAGGGTGGAATACTATAGGGAGAGAGTCCCTCAAAGCAACGAAGAAAGGTCCAAGCTATGAGTGCCATGTTCAAAGTGAAAGTCATCGAGTGCAATGTGCACGAAGAACTACTCACCGATCGCGAGATTCTGGTCAACTTGGATCATGTCCGCATGATTCTTCATAACGCAAGCAATTCGCTGCTGTTTTTCCAAAATGAAGACTGCCTCAAAGTCGAGCCGCGCATCCCAGACGCTGTCTTGGCTGCCTTGAGTTGGGAAGCTAAAGCCTAGACTTGCACCCCAAGTGCGCCAAGGCGTGCAAGCCTCATACTTTGCAGCATAAAATCAGCAAAAGCACTATCCCACCGCGGCGATCTGTGATATTAAGGCGCCCGAGCCCATACCTCTGGGCTGATTCCCCTTTCGTGCCTCGCGCACAGAAACGAGTATCCCCTTGGTATCCTTTACAGATTTCGATCTTAGTCCTGAGCTCATGCGCGCTATCTTAGAGTTGGGTTATGAAAAACCAAGTCCTATTCAAGCTGAAGCTTGGCCCATTCTTCTCGGTGAAGCCTGCGATTTTTTAGGTCTCGCTGCCACCGGTACCGGTAAAACAGCCGGCTTTTCTGTTCCCATGCTGGAATGCATCGATCCTGTGCGCAGAGAAGTGCAGGCTCTTATTCTTTGCCCAACGCGTGAATTAGCTGTTCAGGTCTGCGAACAGGTTCAAAATCTTGGTAAATATTTGGGTGTGGAAGCGCTTCCGATCTACGGTGGCGCCAGCTATGCCGAACAGCATCGCGGCCTTCACCAGGGTATCCCTGTTGTGGTCGGTACGCCCGGACGTATCGTCGATCATATTCGTCGCGGCACCTTGAATCTCGATAGCCTACAGCTGATCATTCTCGACGAAGCCGACGAAATGATTTCGATGGGATTTAAGGACGAGCTCACAGCCATCCTAGATGCTGTCCCCGAAGGCCAAGTGAACACCTGGCTCTTTTCAGCTACGATGCACCCTGAAGTGCGTCGCGTCGCTGACGCCTATCTCAAGCAACCCAAGCAGGTTCAGGTCAACCGCACCGAAATGGTGCCCACCACGATCGAACAACGCTTTTATGTAACCCACGAAGCGAACAAGCCAGAAGTTCTGAGAAAACTCGTCGACAGCGTCGATGATTTCTACGGCCTCGTCTTCTGCCAAACCAAAGCTTTGGTGGCCGATCTGAGCATGTATCTGCTGGACCGCGGTTATCGCGTCGATTCTCTGCACGGGGATAAGAGTCAGGCGGCCCGCGAACAGACCATGAAGGCTTTCCGCGACCGCAAGGTGAAGCTCCTCATCTGTACCGACGTTGCGGCTCGTGGCTTGGATGTGAAAGATGTCACACACGTCATCAACTATTCGATTCCTAAAGAACTCGACAGCTATGTCCACCGCATCGGTCGTACCGCTCGCTGTGGTAAATCGGGCTTCGCTTTTAGCCTGATCGCTCCACGTCAAAGAGCTCTGATCGCTCAGATCGAGCGCCTCACCAAGTCCAAGCTCAAGGAAGGTACTATTCCGACACGCAAGGAACTGGGCATCAAAAAGATCAGCTCGTATCTTAAGCACTTTCAAGAATCCACCGGCTTCGATCGCGCTCAGCTTTCACTGAGTGATGAGTGGAAGGAGCTGCTGGCCACCTTGAGTCCTGAAGAGATCGCTTCACGCTTTTTAGCGCTGCAATTCGCCGAGATTTTTGCCGATCGTGAACCTGAGGTTCGCGGTTTCCCCTCGACACCGACAGGCGAAACCCAACAACGTCCTAAATCGCGCGGCGTTGTACCCTCACGCGGCATACTGCCTTTGACCAAAGGCCCTGCTTTTGCTCCCGAAGCCAAAGCGAAAGCCCCCATGGGCGAGCGCCGTATTCCCGAAAGCATCAGCAGCGAGCGCCCTGAGCTCGAAAAAGCCCCGACTCCAAAAGCGACTCGGGAAAAGCCTCTTCGCGAAAAAGCCGCCCGAGAAAAAGCGCCTCGCGAAACTGGCAAAGGTAGCAAGGACGTTCCCTATTCGAAAAAGCGTTCCGACAAAGGTCCACGCCCTGACTTCAAAAAAGGCAAAAAACCGCCTTTTGCAGCTAATCGTGACAGCCTCCCGACCGCGGCTAAAAAACCCAAAAAAACCAAAAAGCAGTCGGGCTGAGCTGACCTCTGAACGAGCCCTGAAGCCAGGGCTCGTGGCACCGTTCGATTCCATCTTGTCTTTCTTTTCCTAGAGTTCTAGAAAGGAAAGGTCACGGTGCCATCCCCCACGGTCAGGAGGTTTTCTATGTATCTCATGCCTGGTTCGACGCTGCTCCCCTACAAAGGCAAATCCCCCACCTTGGGTGAGGGCGTTTTTGTGGCCTCAGGGGCGCACATTATTGGCGACACTGAGATCGGTGCCGATAGCAGCATCTGGTTCAACACAGTGATTCGCGGTGATTGCAATTATATTCGCATCGGCGCTCGGACCAATGTGCAGGATGGGACAGTCATTCATGTCACCAACTCCCACTATCCGACATTCATCGGTGACGATGTTACGATCGGTCACGGCGCAGTGCTCCATGGCTGTCGTATCGGCAATATGTGCCTCATTGGTATGGGCGCGACGGTGATGGACGATGTGACGATCCCTGAGCGTTGCCTTGTCGCAGCCGGATCCTTGGTGCCTCCGGGCAAGACCTATCAGCCAGGCACACTCATCCGTGGGAACCCTGCGCGTGAGGTTCGTCCCCTGACAGAAAAAGAGCTCGCAGACTTAGAGCGCTCGATGCGCTACTACCTCGAGTACAAGCAAGGATATATGCCTCAGTGAAGATAAGACCGGAGCTCCCCTTGGGGGATTTGGCCTTGCCGCACCTTGCCATGCTGATTGAAGAAGCTTTTGCTGTTCTGTCTTGGCAATCGGGCGAACTGATAAGGCCTCTCGAGCAGATGACAGTGCAGGAACTCGCGGCGGAGGCTCAGCTCCCCGTAGAGCAGGTGATACAACGATTGGAGAGTATCAAAGCGATGACCCAAGATCTTGAAATCGATCCCCTCAGCCTCCAGCAGCTCCTCAAAGCTGAAGGTGATAATGTCTTTTTACTCGATGTACGGGAAGCTTGGGAGTTCGACATCTGTAGCTTGCCGGAATCGCGGCTTTTAGCCAGAACCGACTTGGCTCAGATCTTTGAGGGTCTCAAAGAATTTGAAGTTGTCACCCTCTGCCACCATGGGGCTCGTTCGCTTTCGGCCGCCCTCTACCTGAAAGAGTCCGGACTCCCGCGGGTACGTTCTCTCCGCGGTGGACTCGATCAATGGGCGCAGCAGGTTGATCGCAGCATGGCTCGTTACTGATTGGCTGTGGCCTTAGGATCTTCACTGCTCAGGCGTGCGACGGGATAGTAATAATCCATGGTCGCACGAATGTTGAGCTGGTCTGTGGTCTTGAGGTGAAAGCGCTCCGAATTGGTGAGCTCATGCAGATAGGCTTCGCGCTCCGCATCATCCGTTCCTTTCATTCCGACCAGATCTTTCACCCGAATCAAAAAGAAGCTTTGGTGACAGTGAACTTCGAGCTCATGCGCTAGGGTTGATCCGAGCAGTGCCCAGCTTGTGAAGGCTGCGGGTCCTACCGTCACATCAAGGTCTTTGCCCCAACCATTCATGGTGGTCAGACCTCTATCCTCTAAGTTAGCGTCCAAACGAGGGTAGCTTGCGCCAGCAGGTACTTCGATGTGAAACATTTTCATCGCCAGATCGATACTTTCTTGAGTCATCGGAGGCTTAGAACTCGGTGGCGTCGGTGTGGATTCCTTCATACCATGCGCGAAGTGCTCGCGGTGGTTCAGTTCTTCTCGCGCCATAAAAATCGAACCAACAGAGAAAAAAGTCAGGGTCAGTGCAAGGGAGCGCAACAGCAGCAGGCGAACAGCTTGGGGCAACAGCATGAGATACTCCGCAACAGAGAAACAGTCTCCGCGGTAAGAAGTTGCAAGCCCGAGACCAAAAGCAAAGCTTCAAAATTCTTACCGTTTCGCAAAAGATGGGAGTTCACAAAGGGTGACGCTGTCAGATTGTTAGACAGGACGATGAGGAGAGAGCTGAGATCAGAAGCTTCAGGCAGGCTCTAGCGA
Source organism: Oligoflexaceae bacterium (assembly GCA_947454545.1). Lineage (GTDB taxonomy): Bacteria > Bdellovibrionota_B > Oligoflexia > Oligoflexales > Oligoflexaceae > Oligoflexus. The sequence continues at coordinate 3,996 of CANGNB010000080.1, read as the reverse complement.
TGCAAAAAGCGCAAGCGTCACTGACGCTTGCGCCCTGGATGTTTCATTCTTCATCAACGCTCAAACTATCTTCAAGAAGCGGCAGGTTCTAAAACCTCGCCTCCCTTGTTCGGCAAGGCATCACGACCTTCCACTGGTATGACAGTGTAGGCCGCTATATCAAATCTGAGGGTTTTGAGGCGAAGCTGCCAGCTGAATCCAGGGAACAGGGTCGTGTTGCGCCCTTTCGCATCGTGATACCAGCTCACACATCCACCGGTTGCCCAGACAGTCCCTTTGAAGCGCTCTTGGAGGCCGTCGTTGTAGTCTTTTTGAACCTCAGCTTTCACTTCGGTGCTCTTAGCGCCTTTTTTACTGAGTTTTTGCATGGCATCCACAATATAGTTCACCTGCGATTCCACCATAAAGACGATGGAGTTGTGTCCTAGACCGGTGTTGGGACCTATGACGATAAACATATTGGGAAAGCCATGCACTGTGGTGCCAAGGTAAGCCTCGGCCCCATGCTGCCACTCCTGAGCCAAATCTTTGCCCTCGCGCCCGATAATGGGAAAGGGGGCACAGGCTTCTGCAACCTGAAAGCCCGTCGCGCAGATAATCGCATCGACTTCGTGCTCGACACCATCCTTGCTCACCACACCCTTGGCGGTGACGCGTTCGATACCCTCGCTCACCAGATGCACATGCTTTTGATTGAAGGTCGGATAGAAGTCATTCGAGAGAAGGATGCGTTTACAACCCATCGTATAGTCGGGAGTCAATTTCTTTTGGACTTCTGGATCATGAACCTTGCGCTTGATGATATGCTCAGCTACTTTTTGGGTTTGTTTGATCAGCTGAGGTTTGAGCAGACCGAGGGCACGGAATTCAAACTGCCAGTAGAACGCTGTACGCAAAAGCTTGCCAAGCAAAGGCCAACTCTCGAGACGACGGCGTTGGACCTGCGAAAAGCTAAAATCATCTTTGGGCAAAATCCAGGCGGGCGTACGTTGGAAGAGCTTCAGTTCCCCCACTTCAGGAGCAATGGCCGGAACCACTTGAATCGCACTCGCACCGGTTCCAATCACAGCAACCTTCTTGCCTTTGAGGGCATAGTCGTGACGCCATTCTGCAGTGTGAAACAGCGCGCCTTCAAAGGAGCAAAGACCTTCGATTTTAGGATAGGACGGCCGGCTCAAACCACCGCTCGCCAAGATAAAGTAGCGTGCCTGTATCGTCAGACCCCCGCTGATCGAAAGAGTCCAAAGTCCAGTATTCTCGTCAAAAACAGCCGATTCAACATGGCTGCGAAAGCGAATATGCCGCCGCAGATCAAAGCGATCGGCACAGTCTTTAAGATATTCTAAAATCTCGCGCTGCGGCGCAAACTTGCGAGACCACTTGTTGCTCGGGGCAAAGGAAAAGGAATAGACATGAGAGGGCACATCACAGGCCGCACCAGGATAGGTATTTTCGCGCCAAGTGCCCCCGACTTCTTGAGCTCGCTCGAGGATAATAAAATCATCAAGCCCTGCTTTTTTCATGCGGATCGCCGTCCCGAGACCGGAAAAACCCGAACCTACGATAACGGTATGATGCTGTAACATAATGCCCCCTTCCTCTAAAATAACATCGATAGCCTGATTCGAATACTCTTGGTTCAGCCTACTTTTTGGACCTTCTGGACCTCACGTACAGGTCCAGGCACTGTGTGATTCATCCAACTCGCGACCACATTGCTTAGGCGCGGGCTGAAGCGTGCTAACCAATCGAACACCAGTGCATCCGGCCCGACCACAAGACGCCCTTGCTTTTTCTGCAAGGCTCGCAGAATCTTCTCAGCCACCTGCTCCGGCGAGCTTAGAGCTATTTTATCAAAACGCTCAGCGATGAGATCCTGCGGCATACTAGCCTGGGTATGCTGCTGATAGTGCTTGCCGTTGCGCACAATATTGGTCCGTACGCCCCCGGGATGCACAACCATCGTGTGCACCGAAGTCTTCCGTAATTCGGCCCGAAGCGCTTCGGTAAATCCTCGCACGGCAAATTTGCTGGCGCAATAGGCGGATTGCGTCGGCATCGCCACCAATCCAAAACAACTGGAAATGTTGATGATAGCCCCTTCTTCTTGAGCCTGGATCTGTGGCAAAAAAGCCTCGCAGCCGTTGACCACTCCCCAAAAATTGATATTAAACAGCCACTCGAAATCACTGCGGCTCATCTCAACGAAACTTTCCGAAAGAGCCACTCCCGCATTGTTGATAAGTACGGCAGCGCCACCCCATTGCTCTTGAACCTTCTGGGCAAAGGCATGGAATTCGCCTTTCGCACTGACATCGAGCTCGCGAGCCAGGACAGCAGCGCCTTGATCTTCCAGCAGACTCACCGTCTCTTGGAGAGCCGTTCGATTCTTGTCACAGATAGCAACGCGCGCTCCTCGAGCGGCGCAGGCGAGTGCTAAACTACGGCCGATTCCTGAACCGGCCCCGGTAATCACGACCACGCGATCTTTGAGTGATTTCATGCCGGAACTCCTTTCGCCTCGCCCTCAGCATCAGACTTACCCATGATCTGCACGGGAACCAGGTCTTTGAGCTTGTGCGACCACTCTTCAATCAGCTCATTATCCTGGTGCTGCAAAGGATGAAAATCGCGGCGGAAAAAGTCGAAGTAAGAACCGAGCAAAACGGTGAAAAAGCCATTGCGACCAAATGTGGTCGAAAGATGTTCAAGGGCTGCCCTACCATGAAAGAGCTCGCCGTCACGGAACAGCAGTTTGCACTGGTAAAAAGCTGTGGTCAAAAACAGCCCCATCGTAGCCATGATGAGAGCCAGCACGCGCACGCGATACGAGCCGCTCACGGTTTGAAACACATCGAAAGCCACAGCCCGATGCTCGATCTCTTCGATCGCATGCCAGATCAAGAGGGCGCGGACCTGAGGATCGATCTTATCAAGTATGTCTGAGCGCCTCAAAAAAGTGCGCGCCATGATCGCTGTCATATGCTCGAGAGCGACCGTGATCGCAAGGTTCGTCAGAGGATTTTTTTTCGCATGGCGATCGTAGAGCCCATCGATCTGCTGGGTGATAGCTTCGCAGTAAGCTTGAGCCTCTGGGACGCGTTGGGCGACCCACTGATTGAATTCATCGTGGTACTTACTATGCAGAGATTCTTGTGCAGCAAAGGCACGAATCGCCTTGCGCAGCTGAGGATCGGTGATCTTGTCTCTATAGTGGTTGACGGATCTGACGAACATCGCCTCACCGGGAGGAAACTGAAAAGACAGCGCATGTATCATGTGCGAGGTGAACGCATTCCCCCCAAACCAGTGACGGCGCACATCTTTTTCGAAATCGGGACGAATGTTACGAACGCGAATATTTGGGCTTGATAAAGCAACCATAATTACCCCCCGGCAAATTTTCTCTTCGGTGCAAGAGTTACTCATGCAAAGTTCAGACCAAGAAGGAAGGCCTTATCTCATTGATTTTTATGGACAATTAAGGATGAAAGACGCCTTCAAAGGCAGGCCTCTGCAGAACATTCACACAAGCCTCAATCCTCGCGGGTCTAGATCTCGAGAACCAAAATAGAAAATCAGGGAAGTGCTGAGAGTTTCACAACGTCCAAAATTTGGACAGTTTTTTCGAACAAAAAGGAGGCTGACAAGGATCACGGAGAGCGTTATGGTCTCGGCTTGAGTCTTCACACAAACCAAGAAGGAGTGTCCCATGAAAGCTATTCTCTGTGCTACCCTACTCAGCTTGTCGAGCCTGCCTTTGCTGGCTGCCCCTCAAGAGCCTTGTGCTCAGGGCCAATGCACCTATCTTCAGATGATCGAACTTAAAGCGGCCAAAGAAAAACTCACGCTCAAAAAATTTCCCTCCGATGGCATTGAGCAGGTCATGACCATAGGTAAAACTGTGCAGAACGGTATTCCCGAAACGATCCAAGGCATCTGGTGGATTGGCGCTAAACTTCCTGGGGATATTCTCTGCACCTTCGGCAATGCGAC
>CANGNB010000079.1 GCA_947454545.1 Oligoflexaceae bacterium | reverse complement strand
GGAACGTAATCATCTCCTAAACCAGCCACCAAAGTGTTCACCATAGCTTGAGCATCCGTGGTCAAGACTTTGATGCGACGCTGAAAGTAGTTGAAAGCGATAACGGCAGGAATCGCCACTAAAAGTCCGACTGCCGTAGCCACCAGAGCTTCTGAAATACCCGCCATGACCACCGAGGCTCCACCTGCAGGGTTGAGACCGAGATCGTGGAAAGCTTTAATGATCCCGAGAACCGTTCCGAAGAGACCGATAAAAGGTGCGTTGTTTCCTAGAGTGGCCAGGACAACCAGCCCACGATCTAAGGTTTTTTTCTGACGCATCAGGTACCCATGCATAGCTTCTTGCATCGCGTTGATGCCTGCTTCTCTGTGGGTCACCCCTTCTAGGGCTACCTTGGCCTCGAGGCTTGTAGGATGGTTTTGGCAGAGCTTGATGGCAGCTTCAAAATCACGAGCGCGCAGGGTGCGGTAAAACTCTTCAATCTGATCAGACGTAAGATGTCCCTGGCGGAAGAAAAACCATAAGCGCTCGATACAGATCGCGATGGACACGATGCTCAAGATGACGAGCGTCCACAGGATCCATTCGGTGCCTAAAAGCGTCATGTTCAAGAGCTGTTCGATGAGGTTAAATTTTCCCGATGCCATTGTCTTACCTTTCTATGTGAGAGCCATGGGCCTTTGCGATACAAGAGAAATGTCTCAGAGCAGAAGTTTCAGTCTTCCAATTTAAAGTCGATCTGAACTTCCCGTCCAATCACCTTGGTGGGTTGACCGTTCGTCAGACGCGGCGCGTATTTCCATTTACGAATGGCTTCTTTCGCCTTCTTATCAAACATGCCACGAGGACTTGCGTCAACGATGCTAATGTTTTCGACGCGCCCTTCTTCGTTGATATCAAAGCGCAGAAGGACCCAGCCTTCGATGCCTTTTAGAGCTGCTTCCGGCGGGAAGTCGGGCTTCACTCTTTCGATCGGCTCGGCCGCTGAGTTGGCTCCAGCGCTCCCATCGGTATTGCTGGTACCCGTGCCGACGACGCCCCCCGTGGGGTCGTCTCCAAAGCTTTGGGGAGCATCGTTGGTCGCGGCTTCTGCAGGAGCCTCTTGCTTCGGATCCTGCTGAGTGATGGCGCGGCCTTTCGTCTGAGGCTTAGGTTTTGCGATTTCCACTACCTTGGGTGTCTGCGTCGCATTGGGTTTGCCATTTGGATTGTAAAGAATGCGAACCTTAGCTGCAGGTTTGGGAGCAGGGGCTTCATGGAAAAAACTGTTCTTGAGGTGCATAATGCCCAGCGAACCGATATGGAGCACAATGGAGGCGACCACTGCGGTCAGAACCATATGCTTATCGAAAAAATGTGTGAAGCTTCGTGACTCCACCTGGTTTTTGCTCGTGTCACTCACTAGACGTTCCCTCGGTTCATTAGTTACGGGATGGACTCTAGGGCTACCCGCATTCGCAGAATCCACTCTTTTACTGGGCCAGCCTATACTTCGTCAAGTTTACACTGATCTCTCACGCCGGTTTTGGGGCTCCGTTGGGGTCACCTGAGCCTCCATTTTGGTTGGGATTTTCGGCATTGGGGTCCGGAAGTCCTGTATTTGGATCGATGGTCCCAGTGTCAGGGAGCGTGTTCGTACCGACATTGCCTGCATTGGGATCGGTGTTGCCTGCATTGGGATCGGTGTTGCCTGCATTGGGATCGGCATTTCCTGCATTGGGATCGGTGTTGCCTCCCGGAGAAGAAGGAGTGGAAGCAGCGGGAGTGCTTGCATTTGAGCTGCTGCTCACGGTTCCAGCGGCTACCGGAGCGACCACAGTCAGCTGATGAATGGGGCTGAGGACTTTACGGTCGCGATCTGCAAACTGATAAACGAAATTGGCAGTTGTTCCAAACATAGGGATCCGCAACGAACGATCGACTGCTCGCCAAGGAGCCTGTGAACTTTCTGTGGCTTCGAGCACACTCGCATCGGAACCAATGCGGACCCAGCTCACCATAGCGTTGGCGTAGACCGAGAGATCCAAGAACTTGGCGAAAGGATCCTTCTGGCGAAAGGCGAGAGGCACGGAGAGTTCCCCATCGACTGTCAGATTTTCAAAAAGGGTGAAGCTGCGATCTTCCGAGAGGGTACCCGTTGGCCAAAGGCCGCGGCTTTCAACGAAACCTTTGACGCGCACACGGACGGGCAAAATGCTGTCCTGGGGCACATCGAGAGCAAAGTGACCGTCTTCATCGCTAATACCAAAGGCCCGTCCAACTTGAATTTGGCCTCCTCGAAAGGGAACCGTGTTCACTTCAGGACTGAGCGCTCCTCGGAGCTGTCCTGTGATCCGCACTTTGGGCGTCAGCGTCACAGCACCCAGTTCTAAACGTCCTGATCCAGAGGGGTAAGGCACTTCCATAAGTGCGCCGACCGATGGGAGGCTGCCACTGGCCGGACGCTCGAAGTAAATATGCAAGGGTTGGGTATCAAAGTGATAGCGACGCTCGAGTTCGCGGAGGCGTTCCGGAGTGAAAAACAGTTGAAAGCTGCCATCAGCGGCCGTGACGGCTTCCGGTTCGCTCTCCTGTTCCATGTAAACCGACACGAGGTCCACCTTGCGATCTGTTCCACTGACATTACCGAGTAAGGTCAGGCCCGAGGTAGAGGCTTGCTGCCTTTGCTTGCCCTGCGAGATGGGATAGCAGGCGCTGACGCCCAGAGGCATAAGAGTTATAAGGAGCCAAGATGAGATTAGGGGTAAGCGCTTCATCATTCCACATCCTTCCACAAGAGCGACAACAGCAGCAGCAATCGAAGGCTTCGCCGAGCTTCCTCTTGCAAGCTCGTGACCAAGGCGGTGAACGCTGCCTTCAGGCAATTTTTGCAGGGAAATTGCCGGGGTTTACGGGATTCTGCTAGACTTAAGATACGGCAGAGTGCCTAAAATTTTGACAGCGGCATTCTGCGTTTTACAGCAAAAGCACGATTTTATGGGCTGGCATCAGCAGCTTAGTCGTGCGAATCGTCTCCAGGCCAACTTTCTCAGACCGGAGCTTAGAAGGGAGCTGACGTATGCGGGAAGCAGGTTTCGCACAGAATTCAGGACGTTGGGGGCTGACCCTGAGTGTAGCCCTGAGCTTTGGGTGGGCTGGGGCTTGCCAAAAAGCTTCCAAAAAAGTCTGTGATTGGAAGGATAGCAAGGGCTTAAACATCGCCGGTTGGACTGGTGAGAATCTCAATGATAAGGAGCTCTCTCTCATCTTTCTCAAAGGACCGAGCGAGGTCACCCGAGAGATCGGTACCTTCCTGGATGACGAGGGGATTCAGGCAAGTTTTTTTGTGCAAGGGGCTGCCGTTGAAGCCTACGAGAAAAATTTAGAAGAGATGGCGGCCGAAGGGGGAGGCCATCTCATCGGAAATGGCGGTTATCGCTTCCGCAATCTCACCGAAGCCAAAGAACCCGTGCTTGAGCTGCGAACGACCGATGCTCTGATCAGCCCGCTGATTTTTGACGACAAATTTCTGTTCTATGCACCCGAGAAAAGTTTTAATCAGTCGATTGCAACCCAACTCAAGCATAATGGGCTCGGCAAATACGTAGGACCCATCAAGGACGATACGACACCGAGTGAAACCTTTCGCTACGACGAGGACTGCTGGGCGCAAGGTATTAAGCCTGCCGCCTGTGCCCAGCAATACGAAGCTGAGATTCGCCGCCTGGGACGAGGTATCATCGCGCTTCATGATACCGACCCCCAGACCCTGGAGCTCTTAAAGCTGCTCTTGCCTAATATCAAGGATGCTGGCTTTAGCTTCAAACGACTCGATCAGCTCGCCAATATTTCTGCTGTCTTGCCTTTGCAGGGCGGGGATTCGGGAGCTCATGTCAAAAGTTGTCAGGACTACTGAGAGGGAGCTCTGAGTGTTACGCTTGTCGAGGATACTGCAAAAACTTACGCTGAGCTTAGCCTGTCTGAGCGGATTCGGGCCGTCTCCTCTCTGGGCGGAAAGTTCCTGCGATCCGAAAGCTTGGCCTCAGTTTTTGGCAAAAGCCCAGGCTCTCTTGCCAGAAACCGAAACTGTGGGACCCGCATTTCTGCGCTGTAGCTCAGTCGAGATGCGCGATGCCGCTACCTTTTGGTTGAGCTTTTACTATCACAAAACGATGCAAAAGGAGCGCTTTGTAGGTCTCCTCAAGGAGCGTGGCTTTGGTGCAGGAACCGGCGGCAAAGCTCAGGCTCAGTATCGTGCCTGGCAAGGGGATCCCTTGAGTCTCAAAACCCGTATTCAAGCTGGTGAAGCGGGTTTGGCAGATGATCTGGGGATGCTCTTGGTCTTAGCGCGGACCAGTATGCGGGCGCGGCTGTATAAAGAAGGTCTGGATTCCTATCAGACCTATCTGCGCCAGTCAGAAAATCAAGATGATATCGAGGTCGAACGCGTCTTTGCCTACATTTGGGCTGATGATGAAAGCGGTGCTCGCGGTCAGATAGCTAGCCTCCGGCGTTATGAGATGAACCCAAGCTTGCGCCAAAGTTTGGAGCGAGCTGAAGTCCTCCTCGATCAGGGTAAGGCCAAAGCGGAAGATACTCCCGATAAGCAGGGAGCTTGGGTGCAGCTTGCCGGTCGGAGTACCACCAACAACGGTGGCTATGCGAGTCAATCGCTGCTGATGTTTTATGAAGGTCCGGTCAATGTCGAGATGGAAGCGAGCCAGGAGCGCTCTTCCTTGGAACCTGACCGGCATCCGTTTGCTTTGTTTCAGTTGGGCAAGGAATGGCATGTGGGAAGCCATGCTGAGCTCGAGACGGAAGTAGGCTACTTAACCTTGGGCACTCATCATTTTACGGGTACCCTTGGCACCCAATGGCATCTGGGAGAGCAGGGTCAACTCGGACTTAAGCTTGAACGCGCGCCCCTCATCCTTCAGGGCCAGCCCCTGATTGAACCGCGGGCTGGTGTTATGAGAGATTCTCTCGTGTATGCGGCATCCTACGGTCGAAAGCTGCGCTTTGAGGGAGCTCTTCGTCGCGACGACGGGGGAGCTTGGTACGAAGATTATAGTCTCAATCTGCGCGTTGGCTCGAGCGCTGAAGAAAAGTGGACCCAAGGATTCAGTCTTCTCATTCCTTTCGCCTATCAGCAGCATCCTCAGCCGAGCCCTGATATGCTGAGCTATCCTCGGGAATTCAAGGCTGGTCTGGGTCTCGAACTCCTCCTCACCGATGGGTCGAGCTATCGCTGGGTCAGCGAAGCCATCTTGCAGACAGTCAATCGCAGCTATTTTCAAAATCCAGATAGCTTTCAGAAACTCCTCGAAGGGACTTTACGCTCGGAGCTACGCGCCTATCTTCGGAATGGGTTTTTTACCTTTGCCAAAGGGGAATTGGTAGTCACCGAAAAGAATCCTGGCGAAGCCAATGATGCGAAAAAGACTACGGTTATGCTTGGGATAGCCTTTCAGGATCTAGTACGAGGAGCAAAGCCATGACTCAGCTTTGGCAAAAATGTGTGATAGCCATGAGTGCCGTCTGGCTCTCCTGTTTGAGCGCTTGCAGCTATCGTATCCCAGCGGAAGACATCTCTCAGCTTCAGGCAGGCAAGACCTTCAATCGTCAGGGCAATTTTTTGATTGGTCCTGGGGATGAGGTCGACGTTTTCGTCTTTGGTGAGGAGCGTCTCACCGGTCGCTTTACGGTTTCCCCCACGGGTCTGTTGAGCTTTCCATTGATCGCTCCCATGATGGTATCAGGGATGACGACCGCTCAGCTGACCCGGCGATTGGAAGTTGCCCTGCAGGGCCTCGTCAAGAATCCAAAAGTCGCCGTGAATGTCCTCGGGGTCAGGAGCTTTCAGGTTTATTTTGCTGGAGAAGTCGCCCGCGTAGGTGTGGTGCAGCTGACCAGTGAAACCAGCTTTCTGCAAGCCTTAACGATGGCGGGAGGGCTCAGTGAGTTTGCAACCGGGCGCTTGGTCTTGGTCAGACAGCTGGGTAACAACAAGGTACGGCGCTTTGCTCTTCGCTATGAAGATGTTCTGACCGGTGAGAGGTACTTGGATAATATCACTTTGGAAGCCGGTGATGTGATCTACGCCGAGTAAACATGAGCGAACTTGAAAGCTGCGAATTTCTCGAAAGGATGTAGGATATGATGGGCCAGAGCACTTCGCCAGAGCACGCCGGATACCCTCAGCGTGGTATCCCCGACCCGGTGCGGATGCCGTCACTGAAGAGCTACTGGACGGCATTTAAGCGCCAATTTTGGTTTGCGTTCTTCTGGAGCCTGCCGATCCTGGTCTTGGTGATCTTTCTCTTGGGGCAATGGCCGAAAGAATACAGCTCGACGGCGATGATGCTCTTTGATCCCGTCCTCGGCCGAACCGAAGCGACAGAATCCTCGCTCACAGCAGCTAATCGCCTGTCTTCGACCTATACGGCCCGGTTTCAAGATCCTGATTTTTTGCAGCGCTTAGCGCATAAGGTTGAAGGTCTGGGGTATCCAGCTCCCCAATATGCTCCGTCATCGCTGAAAAAGGTCTTTGCACCTTGGCTGCCTGATGGCCTGGAACCAGCTTCCTGGAGCCTCACGGAAGAGCAGTACGTGCAGCGTGAACAGGTCGAAAATATGAGTTCGGTCCTCAAAGCCGATTCGGTGCCAGCTCAGTTTCAGCTCAGTATGACCGCTAAGGCCGACAATCCAGAGCATGCTCAGCTCTTAGCCCGTGAAGCGGTAAACTTTTTTATCGTAGAAGAGTTGACCAAGCAGCGCGATAAGCTCTTGGCTCAATCCAAACAGCTGTCGGTCCTAGAGAGTTCGATGCTGCGCGAAAAGGCAGCGCCAGGAGATGTCGCCAAGACGGAAGCGATTCGTGGCGCGGAGGTGACGGGTTCCAAGGCTGAGCGACGTCAGATGAAAACCCAGGAACAAAGTCTCATCACCGCCTACCTGGCTAAACAGGGAGAGCTGACGCGTGTTCAAGGCAGTGCTGTTGATCGCAGGCTGACTCTCGAAGCGGAATTGAATAATCTCCTCAGCCGTAAGGGACTTGAGCATCCTGATGTGATTCAAAAACGCCGAGAAATTGACAAATCTGCTAACGATCCAGCGATCAAGCAACTCGAAGAAGAACTGCAAAACATGCGTGCTAAGCTCAACGAGCTGCAGCTTGAGATGAAAAAGCGCGGTATCGCAATCGATCGCTCGGTGCAGATCTCGGGCTTTCCTGACGAAATTCGTCGTATTTTGATCGAAACTTCCAATCAGATTCGAAACCTAGAAATCGAAGTAGAAAATCTCGATGATCAGATCGCCAACCCCGAACATCGAACTCGTTATGTCATGGTTCGCGAGCCTGAGCGACCGACGACACCTTCCGATCGAAAGAAATTCTTGGCTGCCGCTGGGGTGGGTGGGGCACTCGTTGTTCTTTCCTTCTTTCTCATCATGATCGTTCGTGAACTCTCGAATCCCTACGTGACGGATGCCGAAGTTCTGCAGTCTCGCTATGGTCTTCCGATCGTCTCTGAAATGAGATCGGGTTGGACCCAGCGCACACCTCTCTTGCAGACCGAACAGGTTCGAGAATTGAGAGGGCGCTTGCGGCAACTCAATCGGAGAAAAGTTCCCGAGCTGATGCTCCTCGATTCTTATCGCTACCTGCAGCAGCTCTTGGGTCGAGCTCCCCAGGCTCAGATCGTACTTATTTTGGATCTCAGCGAAGATACGTCGCCCTTTAGCTTGGCTTTGAACTTAGCGAATGTGATGGCGACCGATAATGCTGAGCGCATTCTGCTCCTGAGCTTTCAAAACCGCAATAGCGCCCTTCTTGGCGATCAAACAGCTGCGGATCTTATGGGCTTTTTGGGTGGATCCGTGGAGTGGAAAGAGTGTCGGATGAAAGCCAGTGATACAATTGCCTGTGATGTGGCGATCGCGCAGGATGCGGAAAGCAATCTCGATGTGTTCCGAGAAGATGTGGTTAAACAGCTGCTGACAGCGCTTCGAGATAAGTATCAGAAGATTATGATAGATGGTTTTGTCGCATCCTATCTCTACGAGAATGGAATACTGTGGCGCCTAGCCGATGCTGTTATTTTACAGGTCGGTGTGAACCAAACCAAAAAAGTGGAACTCGATCGTCTGCTACAGGTCGAAGATGAGGCGAAGGTTCGTGCGGTGATTCTCAAGACCTGAGGTTCTTAGTTTTCTGTGGTCTCTGGGGTGATCAGTGCTTCATTTGCCTGAAAGATGCGCCCCCAGATCACATAAAACATAAAGAGATAGAGCAGGACGCCCCAAAGAGTGCGTGGTCGAAACGAAACGCCTCTGCCTGCCAGAAGAAAGCCTACAATCACAACATGGAGAACGAAGATAAAAGCTAATTTGGTTTGCATTCCAAGATACCCTTATGAAGCTATCCACTGTTAAAGTATTTAAAGCTTATTTTCTGGCACTGTGCTCGCCAGGAGTCGATAGCAGCCCCCCAAAAGTAGTCCACCCATCATCTGGTTGCGGTTGATCTGAAGCCCGATATCCCCGAAGGTATACGAAAAATACTGCAAGGCATAAAACAGGCTCACAAGACCAAAAAACCAAAGCGTCGCGTCTTGGCCTTCACGCATCAGGCGCCCCGATAGCCAAATCATAGAAATGAAGACGAGACTGGTCGCAGCTATGGTCAGAGGTCCACCAAAAGCCCAGGAAGCCAAAAAGAGGTTGTGGGGCAGCATGCGGTAGCGATCGTAGACAAACGAGATATCCGGCATTTTAAAGACCTCGGTGAATTCTCGACCGTATCCAAGTCCAGTGAGAGGATTGTCAGCAAAGGCTTTCATAAGATTGGCGTTTTCTAAGTCACGATAAGAAGGACCTTCCGATCCTGTTTCCTGCCCAAAGGAGCGAATAGTTGCACCCACAAAGCCAATGGGAGCAGGTAGGTTCCAGGTTCCCCCCACATAGAGCGCCCCTAAGAGGCCTAAGGCAGCAAAGACCGGCAAGCGCTGGCGCAACCAACCCCGCGGCATGAGAAAGGGGACGAGGCTAGCAGCAAGACCAGCGCCGACATAAGAGGTCCGGCGATCGTTGAGAATATAGGCAGCCATAACGATAAGAGCCGCTAGTAGCTGCCCTAGCAGAAGAGGCAATGATCGGCAGCGATAGGCATAGCGAGCCAGGGCAACCAGAGCCATGATCGAAAAGGCAGAGAAATAGTGATCGATCAGATATTCAGCTTCTTTAAATATCTCCCTGTTGGTCGCATAGACGAAGAGGGCTTGCATGGATTTCATAATCACCAAGATCGTAAGAACAAAGAGGAATTGCGCTGCAAATTCACGATCACGAAAGATGACAAAGCCGACAAAAGTCCAAAACACCATGATGTGCAGAAAGCGGATCTGAATAAAAAGTGTTTGAACTGTAGCTCCTGAGCTCAGACCATAAAGCCCTGCGATGATACTTGCGATGAAGATCGCGATCCCAACACCAAGAACACTCTTGAGTCCCATCTGCATCCACATCGCACGCTGCCGTGGAGGTCTTGCAATCCAAAGAAAGAGGCTGAAGGCTATAGCAAAGTATTCCATGCCAGTGAGACCAAACGACTGAAACAAAATGATTCCCAACTGTTCGGTAAACGTATCAACATCTCGTCCCCAAGAAACTTGGGAAATATCGTCCACAAAAAAGCAGAGAACAATAAACCCCAGAAATATCCGCTGATCGGCCCTCTCACCCAGACGCGGGAGAATCTGGAGAGCAGCATAGGCGACGAGAGGCAGAAGAGCTAAGGGACTCCCCGGCTGATTCGCAAAGATTCCTAGAGAGAGAGCGATGGCGATCGCGAGCATGGCCAAGGGCGAGACACTCCTGTTAACCACGGACAGGGGCCCTTGAGAACTTGAGGGACTCATCGGGATTCCTCCTTGCTGATCACAGCAGAGATGTCGGCGAAAGTCTCCCTATTTTAGCGCAGATGGGGCCATCGGGAAAGCGTGACGACACTGTGGCCGGCAGCGGGGGGAGGCTGTATAATAGGAGGGTTGACGAGAAGGCGCGATCACTGCAGAGGAAGCGAAGTATGTATGAGCCCAAGATCCTTAGAGTGAGCGCCGTTTGCCTGGGAGTCTGGGCTCCCCTGGGTCAGGCCCAAGAGCGGCGGGCCGCCGGAGCAAGCACCTCTGCGCAAGCTGTGTCCTCCTCCAACAAAGCCAGCGAAGCGAGTGAGGCGAGCGAGGCGAGTGAAACCACTGAAGCAGCCGAAACAGGGACGAGCCAGGGCGAGAGTAAATTTAAGCGCCAATCGCGACACATTTTCGAACACGCTCTAGGACTATGGAGCACAGCTCAATGGAGTGATCAAGCCAAAGCTGCTAGAACAGAAATGTTTGCGATCGATCAAGCAACCTGGACGCGGATCCGCGAAAACGAAAAGCGCAGCGATCGACAGACAGGGCAGTGGACCTTTGGAGTAGGCGCACAAGACAAGCGTTTTGTGCAGGCAAGCACACAAAACCACTGGGGGCGTTCCCTGGCTGGGCATCAGCTCGGCTTGAACCTTGATCTCGATCTGGGTGTGTACCGGAAAAGTGTAGCTTTTCAGGGTCTAGAAACCCAATATCTCTTGGATCAGTCGGACGGGGCCGAAAGTATCATCGAACCCAATCGCGATGAAGAGGGAGAACTCGTTTTTTCTCTGAATGATACATATCGCTACAATTCGACTTTGAGTTTTCATGTGGAAGATGAGCTGCGCATGTCCCGCTCGCGGATAGACACGCTGCGTGATGATCTTTCGCAGCTCCAGACTCTGGGCGCTGGTGTTGATAAGCGCTGGAATCGCTGGACTCTCAGCAGTAAGGTCTCTCAGAGCCGATTGCTCTTTAAAGAACTCCTAGCTCCAAACCCCATCGATGAACAGGCTCAAACACCAAGTTCAGTGGAGCAGCAGATCGACTCCTTTGAAACTCAGCTCCAAGTGCAGCTCATCTCTCGGCTGTCCTTAGGGCTTGGCTACCAACTTTTTCGGAGTCGATATACCGAACAGGATCGGCAGGACTTAGAGGGTCCAAGTATCAGCTTCAACCGCTCTATTGAAGGACGCTGGGGCTGGTCATCACAGCTGAGTTTTGTGCGTGAACGTGGCAATGAAGCCTCCAAGGGCCAAGTCTTTGGTCTCGCAGAACTCACCTATCGGCTGAGTCGTCAGAATAGTTTGGTTTTGACAAGCAGCAAGCAGTTGAATCTGCTTTCTGCCTATCGCAGCTACACGGTCGATCCCTTTTTGCCCCAAGCCGATCAGCGTTACGCTCTGGACAGTTCTTTGCGTTGGGAATGGCGTGAAGGACGTATGCAGGGGCAGATGGAAGCTACGCGATCCGAGCAAAAATACACTCAAGGTCAGGTGACACTGGCCGCGCTTGACCTCAATCTGGAGTATGCGGTATCGCGGAGTATACGAACGACTCAGACAGTGACATGGAGTCAAACTCTCAATACAGACACCATCGATCAAACAGGTGAGAGAACTGTCGGCAAGGTGCGCTCAGGATTGCGTTATAACTGGGGCGCTGGCGCGCTCGTTATCGGTCGTCGCTTCTATACGGCTGCTGATTTAGAAGCCGAGCAGCTCTCAGATCCCCAACGCTCAGCCCCCTTGCGTCGCCTATCCATACTTTTGAGCTTGGGGCAGTCAGGATCTTGAAGAGCATTACGAAGCCGATTTAAGGGTCTTTTGAAAAAGACTACGATCGCCCCGAAGGGGTACCGCCTGGCCACCATTGGCGACCCTTTGAAGGTTTTCAAAGTGCTGGGTGATGAGATCAAGCTGCTGAGAAATGCGATCGAAATTTTGGGAGTCGATGAGAAATATCTCTTCGATCTTATTTTGCAGAGCTTCCAATTCCTGCTGGGCATCCGGAAAGTTCTTGCTGATCCCTTGGATAAAAGGCACAAGCTGCATCAATTTTCCAACGACCGTATCGCCTGTTTGGGAGAGCTCACTGCGCGTTTCACTGAGGTGCAGGTGAACTTCCGAATCTTTAATGAAATCAGTGATCAGGTTATGGCCGACAGCAAGCTGCTCGCTCAATCGGCTGTTGACAAGGCGCAACCGTGTTGAGAGGAGGTACGAAGCTCCCTGATAGAAAGCCGCAGCACTCCCCGGGACATTGATCAGAAAGTCCTGAAAGCGCGTGGCACTGCAAAAAAATAGCTTAGCATCATCCGAAGTAACAATCACATCGGCTGAGGCTGCCTCCACTTCATCCAAGAGCAAAGACATCTCTCCAACGCACTGGCCTCGACTGAGGACAGCGAGCGGAGCACTCATATTGGGAATAGAGACTTCACAGAGTCCTTCAACAATCACATAGAGACCCTCGACTTCGCGACCACGAGTTAGGAGTCGTTCTCCTTTCGTGCGAATCTGAGGCTCTAGGATTTCCCCTAGCTTATCGCGAGCCTCGCCTTCGAAAAAGACGAAGACAGGAATTTCATTGATGGAGATGTTGATAGACACGTTGAGCCCTCCATTTCTGGGGTTCGGCATTCTCAGACAAACCTTGACAGAGGGTCCATCGGTGTCATCTTAGGGTGTCTATTTCATCTTTTGTTTCAATGACTTACTTGCCTTTGCTGTAGACGAGGAGAGCCAGTTCCCTGCGCTTTGCATGGTTCACAATGGGAGCAGGATAGTCCTTTGGTCGCATGGCAGGCGAAGGTTCATGAATATCTTTGCCCTTGAGATGTGCCAGCTCTGGAACGAAGCGTTTGATATAGGTCCCATCAGGATCAAACTTTTGACTTTGAAGGAGTGGATTAAAGATTCGAAAGTAAGGCTGAGGATCACATCCCGTACTCGCAGCCCATTGCCAACCACCATTGTTCGGTGCCAAATCTCCGTCGAGAAGTTGCTCCATAAAGTAGCGCTCTCCCCACTTCCAGTCAATGAGGAGATCTTTGGTGAGAAAGGAAGCTACGATCATACGCACTCTGTTGTGCATCCAGCCTGTCGTCTGGAGCTCACGCATACCCGCATCGACGATAGGATAGCCTGTTTTTCCTGCTTTCCAAGCTTTAAAATAATCCTCACGATTTTCCCACTCGAGTTGCCTAAATTTTTCCAAAAAGGATTGATGCTCGACGAAAGGGAATTTATCGAGGATATAGTAGTAAAACTCCCGCCAAATGAGTTCGGCCAAGAACTTAAAGCGCCCACTGTCTTTGCTATCTTGGGGGCCCAGACCCATAGCAGCGATGACCTGAGCAATCGTTATCGAGCCATTTTTGAGGTAGATGGAAAGCCTTGATGTCCCAGCCACCGAGGGTATATCGCGTTTCTCGGCATAGGCATCCGCTTTTCCCATGAAGTCTTGCAAACATTGCAACGCAGCAGCAGAGCCGGCCTGGGGAATAGGTATGCTCACTTTTGGTCTGTTGTCTTGATCATAGGCTCGGAAAAGCTGCTCTTGCTGCTCCACATAAGAGCTAGGGAGCTTGTCTTGCCAACGCCCTAGGAAGACTTGTTCTAGTGTGCCTTTTTGTACACGTTCGAGATGCTTGAGACCCTTGCGCTGCTCTTCGATGCGCTGCTGAACAGAGCTGCTTTGAAACAGCTTGAGCCATTGACGCTGGTAGGGTGAGTAAATTTGATAGGGTGTGGAAGGGTTACTTTCTTTTATAATTTCATGAGGTTCTATAAGAATGTGATCGCGTTCGGAATGGGTTGTGATGCCACAGGATTGAAAGTAAGCAGCGAGGCGCGCATCACGGCCTTTGGCGAAAGGTTCGTAGTCCCTATTCCAAGAAATACTTTCTGGGCCGGAAGATCCTGCTGTTTTCAAGCGTTCAAAGAGTTCGGCAAAACCTGCGTCAGGGCCAATATCCAAGAAGAGCAAATCTGAGCCGCAAGCCTGCAGCTCCTCTTTTAAGGACCTGAGGGTATCGAGGAAAAACTGAAAGCGTGCGAAGGAAAAATCGCTGCGCGCGAGAAAAACCTTATCGAAACAAAATACGCCGAGGACGCGTCCTTGATGTCTCTGCCAATTCCATTTAAGGGCAGGATTCCCTGCTATGCGCAGATCACGTCGAAACCAGTGGATACCGTAGCTTTCCTGACTCATAGACGCCTCCTATGGCTGCGATCCTACCGGGGAAGCTCGATCTGTGCAAGACTCGCCTCCTGACCGGCAGAAGATGTCGCAAAGAGATCTGATTGCTTTGATTTAAGTATTTGAAATGATTAAATTAAATGAGACTTGAGAAAGCCGTGACAGCAGGGAATAAGTCCTTTTCTTAAGATTCGAAGTATTGTGCCGATGCCCCCTACTGCATGAGAGGGTAGGACCGGCATGGATGCAAAGACTTTGGCCCCACATCTACAAGCACTCGCTGAGCTCGGAATACTGTTCCGAGGACTCGTGCATGATGTCGCGGGGCCCCTCCATATCAACATCCAGGCAGCGCGCGACATCGAAGGCAAAGTTC
>CANGNB010000078.1 GCA_947454545.1 Oligoflexaceae bacterium | reverse complement strand
GGTTAGCAAACGAGCCATCCATGATACGCGAGGGGTGACCTGTCGCATTCCCGAGGTTCACCAGGCGACCTTCCGAGAGAAGAATGATGAAGTTTTCTTCATCTTTGCTGTCGCGGAAAATCTTATGAACCTGAGGCTTAACTTCTTGCCACTCATATTTTTCACGGAGGAATTTGGTATCGATCTCGTTATCAAAGTGACCGATATTACACACGACAGCTCCGGACTTCACAGCAGCCAGCATGTACTTGTCACAGACGTTGATGTTCCCTGTTGTGGTCACGATCAGATCCGTGGTCGCCAGCAGTTCTGTGTTCAAGCCTTCAGCTGTACCCGTGTTCACACCGTTTTTATAAGGCGAAACAACTTCGTAACCGTCCATACACGCCTGCATTGCACAGATGGGGTCGATTTCCGTAATGCGCACAATCATGCCTTCCTGACGAAGACTTTGCGCAGAACCTTTACCGACATCACCGTAACCGATGACCAAAGCTTTTTTACCGGACATGAGCATGTCTGTACCGCGCTTGATAGCATCGTTCAGACTGTGGCGACAGCCGTACTTGTTATCGTTTTTGGATTTAGTCACGGAATCGTTGACGTTGATCGCGGGCACTTTGAGTTCGCCACGAGTCAGCATTTCCATCAAACGATGCACACCCGTAGTGGTCTCTTCGGTGATCCCGTGGATCTTGCTGAGCATCTGTGGGTATTTGCCGTGGATCATCTCGGTCAGATCTCCACCGTCGTCGAGGATCATGTTAGCATCCCAAGGCTTACCATCCTTGAGAATGGTTTGCTCGATACACCACATGCCTTCTTCGTTGGTCTGGCCTTTCCAGGCATAGACGGCGATACCGCGAGCAGCAATAGCAGCTGCAGCGTGATCTTGCGTCGAGAAGATATTACAAGACGACCAACGAACCTCAGCCCCCAGATCCACAAGGGTTTCGATAAGAACGGCAGTCTGGATAGTCATGTGGATACAGCCGATGATCTTGGCGTCTTTCAAAGGTTTTTCGGCGCTATGCTTGCGACGAAGAGCCATAAGAGCCGGCATTTCACGCTCGGCAAGTTTAATCTCACGACGACCAAAAGCGGCCAAGCCGATGTCTGCGACCTTGTAATCTGGCTTTGTCATACGAACTTTCCTTTCAAAATAAAGTGCGCCTCAAGGAGTCGCACAAAACAACTTCATTTGAATCTGAAACCCATTTTTCAGCCCAAGATAGAGGCTTTGCCACTCAATAAAGCCTGCAAGCTGGGCCCATTCTCGCAGATCTTGGGGATCAAACCCCAACCACACATCCCCACACGAACTTCGCGTCCACTCTTGGTTATGAGAGCAGAGGTCAGCGATGACCAAAAACCCACCGACACGCAAGAGCTGACGCACTTTTGCAAACACTTGCTGCGGTGAAGAGAGATGATGCAAGACCATGTTCAAAAGAACCGCATCCAGAGCACCAGCCTCTTCGTAGTCTTCCAAAGACCCTTGCAGATAGCGCACGCCAGGTCGAAGCCCTACAGTCCTCTGAGTCAATGCCAACATTTCTTCAGAGTTATCGAGTGCAATCAATCGCTCGTAGCGCTGCGTGAGCTCTTCGAGCAGCTGCCCCTGACCTGGTCCGACTTCCATCACACAGCTCGCTCGTGGCAAGGCCATGATATCAAGAACTTCTTTAAGATTCGGCAGATACTGATCGAGCTCGCAGAGCATCCCCTGACGCTCACGAAATTTGTCGACATAGCGCTCGAAAAAGAGGCGCGACTGCGCCGAGCGATCCTCGTAGACCTTACGCATTCGTTCTTTAAGTTCAGCGCTCAAGGGAAGAGCTTCTATCGTCGCAAACAGACTTACCAAGACTTCGTAGTACGGCATCTCTCGCTGCAAAAGACAGCGCCGATAAAAGATGCTATTGCCCTGGCGCCGTGTCACCAACAGGCCGGCCTTACTCAGTATCTTGAGATGATGGCTCATTCCAGGCTGCGGCATAGCGAAGATCGAAGCCAGTTCCTGAACTCCAAACGACTCGTGAACAAGAACCCGGAGGATATCGAGACGCAAAGGATCAGCGACTGCTTTGAAAACAGCGACGAGCTGCTGACTGGCTTGCGTCACAGCGAGAGCGCTAAAGGCTGGAGTAAGGGTTTCTGCCACGAACCACCTTCGTAAAGCTTAGGACTCTGCCTAAACTGCTTATCGGATCTATCTTAATCTATATCAAGAAAGTTTTATATACAAGGACCTTTATATTCGTATCTCCCCGTAAACTGGCTCCTTTAAGTGTTGAAGCCAGAAAAACCCAAAGAATCAAAAAACCAAAACGGGGACCCCTGCCGAGCAAGTCCCCGTAAATTCAGATAAAAATTTTTTCCTTTAAAGAACCAACACTTTAGGGAGCCAGTTTAGGGAGTTTACAGGTGGACTGTTTCAGATCGAGCCCCCCCTCCGCATTCCTACAGCCATAGAGCCATGCCGTCTGTTGAGCATAGGAATACCCTTTCTGCGCGATGACCTTGCCTTCGCCTTCGAGCTCGCAGGGATTATTCACCGAGCAGGCCTTGCCTCCGTCATTACCCGTGTTGTTGACAGCAACCACAGTGCGAGTACCGGCCGCAAGAACGGGCGATCCCGAAGTTCCCCCGATGGTGTCGCAGCCTGGTCGGCTATAGCGCAGAGATTCCGAAAACAGCCAGCGTCCTTCTTGGAGAGTCGGGACGATGTGTTCGATCGAACAGGCGTAGCCCCGTTTCCAATAGCCGCTGAGAATTTCGATGGCTTCGCCTTCCTCGGGGCTCTGTCTTCCCAGGACCAGGGCGCGAGTTTGCAAAGTCTTTTCAATCTCAGCATAGGTTTCGCGCACCCGATAGAGACTCAGGTCTGTTCGGGTCATGGTGCCGTAGAGCAAGCGCTCCGCGTGTAGAGTTCCGATCTTTTTGGCCTGTGAGTTGAGAACGTCAAAGTTGCGATTGCTGCTCTGATCAACGACAACTTTGCCTGGATCGATAAGACTGCCGGTGCAGTGGCCATTGGTAAGAATGAGGCCCTGATCCTCGTCGTTGCTATCGTCAAAACGAACGAGACTTCCCGAACAGTTCGAGAGGGCTACGATGCCTTCGAAGTCGTAACTGGCGGCTGTCCAGTCGGTTGCCTCTGGCGCGACAGGTAGAGAGCGTGTTTCAGGAAAGCCAAAGGCCATTCCCCTTGTTTCCCACAGCAAAGGCAAGAGCAGCAGAATCCGCTTCATAAAAAATCCTCAAGGTTTGGACTGATAAACTTGAGTTTTAGGTAGGAGTTTCTGATTACAATTGCAATGCATTTCTTTGCAAGGCGTCCAAACGATGGACTTCTGTGCTATGATCAAGCTTTGGGATGAGAAACTCAGAAAGGACTTCGATGATGTGTATCATCTGTGTGGAATTTAATCGCCTCCGTGACCTTGCAGATGCCCATCGCATGCTGGACTCCGCCCGCCGCGAGCCGACAGCGATTCCTCGCGAACACCTCGAAGCCGTTGCTGCAGAGCTCGAGTCCATGACTCCCGAGACGACGCGCAAGCTGGAGCTAGGCAACCCCTGAATATGTTATTTTTACCGATGCCTTCTTTTCGCATGTTTAGACTTGCAGATTCCAAAAGGGACTGCTACAATTACGAGCCCTTAGGATGAACTGCCAGTGGTGAAGCCGAATGAAAATAATAGTATGCGGACCTCAAGACTTCCCGAACGTGACCCTCCTGACCAACACTCTCCGAGAATACACCCGTTACAACCGTGTTTCGACCATAGTACTTGGTCAGGAAAGCGGAGTAGAGACCATGGCTGCTGAATGGGCCATGAAGAACAACATTCGTCTGGCAATCGTCCCGACGGATCGTCGCCTCAAAGGCGATCAAGCGATTCAAGAGCGTAACAAACGCCTTGTCGAAGCCCACCGTGATGCGGCTGCCGTGCTGCACTTTGTTGGCTGCGAAGCTTCCGAAGACCTCTGTCGCCGCTCCTTCGAGCACAACATTGCTGTCGACGACGTTTATCCTCCGACTCATTTGAACTAAGTTCAGAGTCTTCAGCCCAGCGATCTGCTCTCCCAAGCTTGCGAAAGAGAGCTGGAGCCTTGCAATCTCACGCCGAGGCGCTACCCAATCTCAAGCGAAACTTGAGCCTTACCCAAGCCTTCTATCCCCCTGAGACCATAGATGTTCTCAGCTTATGAAAGCGTCCTCACCAGGACTCTCTTTAAGTTTCTGCGCTCATGTACCGATCACGCCCTATGGCGGAGCCATGATAGGCCCAGGGATCTTCGAGAGAGATGCCTGAGCTCAGGCACAAGATAAGGTAGGATCGAGCGATGCATCTTGCGCAGGGAATTTTAGGTCTCGGTATCTTGGGCTGTCTAGCTCTGGGAATCGTGCAGTGTGGTGCCAAACAACCTAAAGTCTCTGACACCTTTGCCGCCGATCCCAGCAACTACCACTCCCGTCCCAACGCTCCCTGCCAAGACTGTCATGCTCCCGATGAACCGCATAACCCCAAGCGAGGCCCTTGCGGCACCTGCCACTCCTATCCGGATTGGGCAAAGATCAAATGATCGTCGCGACTCAGAATTCGTAAATAGCACCGAGCTGCAAACGCCACACAGAATCAATCAAACGCACCTGCTGAGCCCCTTTGGTATCGAGGTTGCTGTAGCGGTAACGACCCGTCGCGGCATCATACTTCACGTCTACCAATTTTGAATAGTACGGGAAGGGCGCTGACTTCACCTGTCCCCAACGGCTGTTGAGTAGGTTCGGCAGGTTTTTCAGATCGAAGGTTAGGCGCGCCTTGTGCTTGTCATTTGCAGTGGGCAATTCCTGAGTCATGCGTGCATCCATGACATCGATCCAATTGCTGGTAAAGGCATTCCGAGGCGCTACGCGACCACGGTACTTGTCTAGACCCGTTTTGCTGAGGTAACGATTGAATTCTCCTTCATCGATGCCATCCAAGATCACATCGCTGCCATCACCCTTGGGCACGTAAAAGAGAAAGCGGTTCGACGAAGCAAATTCGCGCGCTTCTCCGAACAGGCCTGCTGTCTCATCGGTGCTGCTCGTCCCGAAGGTATAACTAAAAGGCTGACCTGAACGACGTTCGAGGAAGAGATTAAAGCTCGTTGGCAACTGGGCAAAGAAATCATGCGAGTACCCCGTCGTAATCAAAAAGCGATGCGTCCGCTCGTAATTGGAGCGAGCCAACTTCAGATTGTTGGGATCTTGATCGACAGCAACCTGTGAGTAGTTGCTGACCGAAGTGGAACTAGTACCTGGAGCGATCTCAAAGATGTTTTGCCAGCCATAAGCACCACTCAGACTGAGACCTGAAGCGAAAGTTTTGCTCAAAGTCACGCTTGCCGTCTGCCCGTAGCCTTTATCTGTGTTGGTCAAGAGCACATCATAACCGCGTGCGGCATTAAAATCGCTCGCGGCCTTTGCACTCGGATCGGTGTCATAGAGGGCACGGCCATCAGGACCGTAAGCTGTCGGTTGATTGTTGGCAATGCTGTCCAGATTACGACGCAAGTCTTTCCAGACCGTTCCCTGGCGAACTTTACTGTAAGTATAGTCAAAGTCTAAAAACACGTTTTCGACGAGCGACGGAATATCGAAGCGATAGTAGGTTCCTAGAGAAAATTTCCAGGTCTGCGGAATCTTGAAGTTCGGATCCAAGGCGTCGACGTTACCATCACCCGCTTGCAGTTTTGCTTTCACAGCTTCCGGAATCTCACGACCATTAAACCCATCCGCTGGCGTCGAAGACTCCGTATTGGTCCCCACCCCGGTGTTGGTGTAAGCATTGGAAACCCAGACAGCTGGAGTTCCGCCGCTGTAAAGTCCCAAGCCCGTACGCACGCTCACCCGATCTGTGGCCTTGTAACTCAAGCCCAAGCGCGGCAACAGCACCTGCTTACCAGCAAGAGTCGAGGTATTATCGTAGCCATAGCGCTTGGCAAAGTTTTCGTTGCGGGCGATATTTTCGGTCGCACCATAGAACTCACCACGCACACCAAAACGAGCTGTCCAGAGGGAATTCAATCGCCACTCATCCTGAGCAAACAGAGCTGTGACGGCGTAATCCCACCGAGCAGCTGCGTCTTCAGGATTGTTGCTCACAGCGTTTTGATAGGTCAAAACCTTTGGCTTTTGAGCTGCAAAGTCATCGATACTTGCATAGGTCGCAAAGCCATTGGTCGAAGGAATAAAGAGGTTGAAGATGTGGGTCTTATCGTAATCCAGACCTCCCGTGAGCTGATGCTCTTTCACCAAATAGTTCGCTTCGAGCCCAACGTGAGAGGTGTCGTTAGCCAGCTTATTGGTATGCGAAAAGCGATCGGGTCCGAGCAAGATTTTACCCTTATCAGCGGTTGAAACCTCCGCATACATAAAATCATTGCCATTCAAGGGATCTCGGTCGCCTGTGACCGATTTTTTGCTCAGCTCCAGCTTAGTCGAAAAATCGTTCGCCCAATCGGAAAAAAGGCGCATCGAGTAGGTATCCAAAACATCGGTACGGTTATACCAAGTCGAGGTCAGCGGCAGATTGCTGGTTGTAGCGGTGCCGTTGTTATACTGGTTCCCCACCGAACGCTGAACCTTAGTTTCCAGTCGGTGAGCGTCGTTAATGGTCCAATCGACTTTAGCCAAATACTTGAACTCGTTCTCTTTCACAGTCGTGCTCGGATTGCCTGCATCGAACCCATAGACCTGCGAAGAAATCTGCTGCACGCGCGCCAGGTCGTCGACACTCACCTTATCGACTGTGAAACCAGCCCCCGAACCTGCGGGCCCGATAGAACTCGGCGTCGTGGCTTTGAGGCCATCGACGCTGAGGAAAAAATGGAGTTTGTCTTCGATGATGGGACCGCCTAAAGTGAGGCCCAGGCGATTTTCCGAAAATTTTGAGACTGGGTAATGCGCATCTTTAGATTTGCGCCCAACAAGCCCCCCGCTCGCCCAAGTGGTCGACACAGTACCTTCGAAGTCATTGGTCCCAGACTTGGTCACAACGTTGACGTTACCACCCAAAAAGTTGCCATAGCGCACATCAAAGGGCGAACGCTCGACAGAAATCTCTGCGACCGATTGCAGCGAGATAGGGCTGCGTGAGGTAGGATATCCCCCCGCGTTCAGACCGAAATCATCATCCTGCCGAATCCCATCGACGGTAATGCTGTTGAAGCGATTGTTGGCTCCACCGATACTCATAGAATTGCCATCGACGTAGGTATCGATGGAGTTCCGCGCGACGTCTTTGGGATCACCCGAAGTCGAAGGCGCATTTTTGATATCACTTTCCCCGTAAAGTTTTTTAGAAGAAACCGGCACGACACGTGCGCCAGTGACCTTGACCACTTCCGCTCCAAGCGTCAGGCTGATCGCCTCATTGCTTCCGGCACGCAGAAAGATTTCCTTGCGCTCAGCAGCCGTCAGTCCGGCCTTACTCACCTTTACAGCATAGGGTCCGCCAACCTTGAGCCCGTTGAATACAAACTCGCCTTCAGTGTTCGTCTGACTCGTCTTTTGAGCTTGGCTGCCAGCGATCTCGAGAACCACAGCGGCTTCTCCGACAGCTTCACCCTTGCTATTGAGCACGACCCCACGAAGACTAGCACTTGTGACCTGAGCCAGAGCCCAAGGCGCACTTCCCGTAAGCACAGCAAAGGTGCTGAGAAGAGCGAGAATGTACGACCATTCTCTCGGAATTTTGACCAAGCGAACCATAAAACGTGACCTCTTTGCGTAGGCAACACCAAGTTATTTTGGTGGCGAAACGATAGCCTAGTGTCGAGCAAAAGCCTAGGTGAAAGGAGCTTTTTCCCGAAAAATTTACCGATTCCTCGGACACTGTCTTCGCCTGTGCCGAGGCCATCTCTTCCGATGACAACTCGACCGAAACTACCGGGGTGGGTTATACTCAATTGGCTCCCTTAAGGAGACGGAAACTTGAGCGTAATCTGTATCGATTTGGCGCAAACCTCGTCTTATGAAGGACTTCCACTCATGAAAAGGCGCACCCTACTCTGGCTCTTTTGCTTGCCCCTTCTCAGCTGTCGCACAGCTCAGCTGCAAAGCCAACTGAGCGAGGTCCGAAGCCCTAACGGCCTGAGTGCCGAGGCCAATGCGCTGTGGGAACAGCATGTCCAGGACGAAACCGCCGGCAAAAAGATACAGCCAGCTTGTATGCCCCGCTTTTACCCTGCCAATCCAGACGTACCCCGACGGGGCATGCTGATGTTTTTTCATGGCTTCACCGCCTGTCCCCAGCAGTACTTCGCCATCAGCGAAAGGCTCTCGGCTCAAGGTTTTGACATTTTTCTCCCGCTTATGCCTGGGCAGGGACGTGAACCATTTGACGGTCCGCAGGGCGTTAAAGATAATTTCTACGATCTGCCCACGGGCAAGGATTTCCCCCGCTATCAAAAGTTTGTCGACAGCATGAACACTCTGGCCTCTAAAG
This sequence comes from Oligoflexaceae bacterium, assembly GCA_947454545.1. Classification (GTDB taxonomy): domain Bacteria; phylum Bdellovibrionota_B; class Oligoflexia; order Oligoflexales; family Oligoflexaceae; genus Oligoflexus. The sequence continues at coordinate 6,013 of CANGNB010000078.1, read as the reverse complement.
TCCCCGGCCCCAGGGTCATCTCGGGGCTGTCGGGCGGTGCTGCCCTCGCAACGGGAGCAGCTATATACGGCCAAGGGATTTGGGATCGTATCCTGGTTTATTCGCCCTACTATAAAAACCCTGGCATTCAAGGTCCCGCCTCAGCTGTTCTCGATGTTTTTGTCCCAGGCTTTGTCAACGACTGGGGTCCTGACTGTCGGGTAAACCGCAAACGCCAAGGCGGACGCCAAGGTCTCTGCGCACTCAAGGTGGACAGCATTCGTGCTATGACTGATTACGGGCTTCAAGTTGTTCGCCGCATGGCTGAGATTAAGATTCCGATGCAGTTCGCTGCCGTTGAAGCCGACCCGACTGCCGATGATGGTGAGATTTATCGAGCGAAACAAAAGGTAGCGAACTCCCACCTCTGCTTTTACCCTAAGGGCGTCCCTCACTCGCTGATCAGTCCTGCAACCGACACCCCCGAAATCGCCCCTTACTGGGTTCCCAGCATGCAGGATGATTCTATTACCTTCATCACAGATGGCACCTGGTTTCGAGAGGACGGTGTTTCCGTGGAATATAAGCAGCCCCGTTGTCTCTCCAAATAACAGAACATTCCCCCAAAACTCGCAACTCCAGACGTGCAAAAACCCCAGACCTTCAAGGCCTGGGGCGATTTAGCTAGGAGCTTTCTAAGGGTTCAGGTGCAAGGCGCCCAAACCACTTCGAAGCGATAAGGAACGGCTGAATTCACACTGAGAGTGCCGAGAGTCTGGCCGACAGGATACCCGCCTGAGCCGATAGAACCGTTACCATATACTGGGTTTGCAGTTCCCTGACCATTCCAGCGAGCGACTGCGAGAGCGGTATTGATCGTAATCTCAGCGTAGCCACTGCAATTCGACCAGACCATATCCTGACCGCCGAATGCGGAAGCGAAAGGATAGACCTGAGCGCCAAACATTTGGGGATTGTTTGGCCTTACGATCAGAGCGGGACGGCGATCTACTGTCACCGAGCCGCGAAAGGCTCCGATTCCACCTTGTGGAAGACTCGTCACCACACTGCCTGAAACCTGTCGGATCGCAAAGCGATAGCCACGCTTAAAAGCAAGGCCCAGCTGAACTTCACAGTGTGCAGCAAACACTCCGCCCTGCCCCACAGCGCGCAGATCCATGTTCGCAAAGCCCATATCGAAACTTTCACCGGCCATGCGCAGGGTGCGAAGACACTGCTCTGTGGCAATTTGATTGCTAGAAGTAAAGACGGGAGCTTCGTCGTTGCCGTAGCCATAGCTCGGCCCTTGATTATATACGGGCACGTTCGTGTAGGTGTTGGTATCGAGAGCGAAGGTATCGGTGCGACGATACGAAAATTTTTTGATGACTCGAAAGCTGCGTTCAGCGAGGTTAGCGTTGCCAAAGCAGCTGTCACTCTGTGCAACCGACTGCGATGCGCTTTGAGCCGCGCAGTCATAAGATTCATCAAAGCTGTTTTCCCCCGGCAGAACTTGACCGCCGATCGGATTCACTTCGGCATTGTTTGCAACGGCTGGGTTTCTCTTGTGTTTGCCGGTACCACAAGCGTTGATAGCTAAAGCCATAAGACCAAAAGCCAAAAATTTGGATGTCATAGGAAAGCTCCTGAGTGTAGCGGCCATGGGCCCGAGTTTTTTGTCTAGCAGCGGCTTTATGTCATAGCTTTTTTGACGGCGCAAGCTTTTTCTCTCCTTCGATGTCTTTTTGATGTAGTTTCTTCAAGACTTAAGCTGCTTTGCGCCACCATGACTTAAATACAGTCAAAAATGCCTTTTGAAATAGCTTTTTTCTCAAAGGTTTCGGCAACTTAATTTCTCACCCCCAAGCTCAACCCCTTTCCTTCCGATAGGGCCCTTTGAGGGAGAGTAAGATGAAACACGAGCAAGGTTTTCACCTCGTTGAGCTCATGGTCGCCATAGGTGTCCTTGGCGTTTTTGGTCTTTGGGCGAAAGACCACATTCTTCTGAGCCTTCAGATTCAAGAACTGGTTCGCAATCGCCAATACTGGAGCGAGTTGGAGGCTGGACTGCGCAACGCCATCCAAGACGATCGCGCCTTTGCTGTGAACCTGAGCAAGAACCCAAAGCTCAAGACCTGCTTTGAAATCGATGATCAAGACTGCAGCACACAGGTCCAGACGCTCGAGCTCTATAATGCCAAAGGCCTTAAACTGAGCGGCGATCTCCCCGCCCCCGGCAAGAGCTGCTCTTCACCCGCAAGCTGTCCCATCAGCGTGCGCATCACCGCACGCGCGATCTGCGAAGGGGGACTAAGCACCTGCGAAATCGCCAGTTCGGTCGTCTTTGACTATGTGATCGAAGCTAAAGAGGATCTCACCAAGCGAGTTGTCTTTAAGCAGGGATTTTTGCAGCGCATCAATACCACGCGCTTGGCCTCCGATGACAATGTCAGCTGCCCAGTCGACAGTCAGGGCCTGACGAGCTTTGCTTACCGCATTGGACCACTCAAAGCGGATTGCGTAGCAGCGCCTGAGTTTCAGCGAACAGTCCAGGGCATCCAGGCAGGCGCTTGCGATCCTCAAAAAAATGAAATACTCGTTGGCTTTCAGGGTTCTGGGGCTCCGATCTGCACAGTTGCAAAGGGAGGTCCCCCATGAGACCGCTGTCGCAATCTTCGCAAGGCTTCACGCTGATCGAGATTTTGATTGCTCTTGCCGTCCTTGGGATCAGTGTCAGCGCTGTCGCGGTAAAAATGCGGCAGGCCCAGGGCGTCTTAAACGAAACCAATCGCTTGATGGCCTTAGATGCTCTGGAAGCTAGTATCACGGCTTTCGAAGAGGACCCTCGCGTCCTCAACTATTCGATAGAAAAGGCGACCAACTCCTATCTTAAAAGCTGTGTCCTTCAACGCAATACCTGCACCCAAGGGAAGGGCTTTGCCTTAGATCTTTACCGTGTTGGCGATAGCGCACCTATGACCGGCAACTCCGTGCGCTACGACGCTCAGGGCAAACCCTGTGCGCCTGGCCCCTGTCAGGCCGCCTTCAGCTACCGCACCATAGTGTTCCCCTCCTGCGCCCGCACAGCGACCTGCAGTGGACCTGACTACGTTCTCCTCAGGACGGATCTGCTGCGCCTCGACCGCAATCCCCCGAAACTCGTCCGCAGCTTTGTTCGTGAAGTCGAACGGTCGCGAGATCAAAAATTTCCTGGCATACAGCTCAACTGCAAAGACTCCAGCAATGTCCTACGAGGAATAGGCTTAGGTGGGGAAGCTCTCTGCGTTCCGCTCAGCACCCTGAGCTATGCGGATGACCAAGGTCAAGCACTTCCGCAAAACCTTCAGGTACCGCCGGTTGACTGTCGGACCCTCGATCAGAACACGGGGGATCAGCATTATATTCAGGCCTTGGATAAAAACGGCAAACTCAGCTGCGCCAATCGTTTTTGGTAGGAGGATGACGACCGATGAGGTCTCAACGAAACAAGACACCAGGGGAACCCCTTCCTGGGCTCGCACAGTCTGCAGAAGAAGGCTTTGCCTTGCTTCAGAGCATGATATTTTCGGGAATAGCCGGCCTGATCCTGCTGGGAGTGACCCATATTTTGGATCTGCGTATCAATTGGATGCAAATCCTTCGCACCGAGCAACGCATGCAGATGCTGCATCAACGTCTTCAGAATGCCTGCAAAAGCTACAGTACAATGATCCAATCAGCCTCACTCAATCCGGGTACAAACCTCCAACGCTGTTTTTCCGGTCAAGGCTGCACCCATGATGCCACGCCTGTCCCTCTTAACCTCGTCGATGGCCTCAATCGTCGCCTCACAGGTCGTTTCGATCTCCAAGGAAGAGCTTGTACCAAGGCCTGCCCTCTGGACATCGCGACGTCTGTCGCCATCCACTGTGCCAATAGCCAGAGCACTTGCCTCACTCCGAGCGAAGTTGTCACCGATTTCAAAATTCAAAAAACCAGCGAAGCCAAAACCCTCCGCGACTTTGTCCCCATCCAAGATACCGCGACCTTGGCGATGTTCTCATGCCCTGCCGGTCAGTATATTCGCGCCCTCACTGACGATGGTCAATTTCAGTGCAGCGCTCCGGAAGCCTCGCCAAACGGTGACGCCTGCGGACCCAAATTCGCAGCTTTCGGCATGGATGCTAAAGGCTTTTTGCTTTGCCGTCCCGTGATCAATTACTGTGGTCGCCCCATTGGCCTTGCAGCAGCCTTGGATACTTCCGGCTCGATGAGCAGCCGCAATAAGATTGGCGAGGCCAAGCAGGCCCTCTCCACGCTGGTTGGCAAGATGGATAAACAGCGCGATCAAGGCTCGTATACCAAGTTCGCCAGCACGGCTACCGTACGCGCGCCCCTCAGCAAAAATTTCGATATGATGCAGCAGAGCATTCAAGGAGAGACCGCCGGCGGAAATACCAATATCTCAGCAGCCCTCACCGCTGCAGCCGATTCTCTCAAGACTTATAGCTCGGGTGAAAAAATCATTATTCTGGTCAGTGATGGCTTTCACAATACCGGTAACTCAGACCCTAACACTGTTGCCACTGATCTGAAGTCTCAAGGCTTTCGCATCATCAGCGTTGGCTTCAGCCAAGCTGCCGACAAACTCACTTTACGTCGAATCGCTTCGCCGGGAGATTTTTTCTTTGCCAATGACGGCAACGAACTGCAAAAAGCTTTGAGCCAAATTACTCAGATGACCTGTCGTTAGCGGGAGTGGACTCAGGACATTGAGCTACGCTTGATCCTGAGATCAATGAGAAACTCTGTAAAATTGGGCCAGTCCAATGGCTTTTCAAAGATACGAGCAATCCCCTCACGATCAGCTTCTTCAGTGCTTAGACCCGAATAGCCTGTGATGATGACAAAGGCAGGAATCTGCCCCGAGCTTTGGGCCTTCAGCTGCCGCCACAGACTGAGCCCATCCCCTCGAGGCATCCGCAGATCGCTGATGACAATATCGATCAGGGCCTGAGATTGGACCGCCGCCAAGGCCGCTGCACTATCCGCGGCAGCAATCACCTGGGCCCCCAAAAACTCAAGCTCCTCAGCAAAGACTTCTCGAATCTCACTATCATCATCGACCAAGAGCAAAACAAGCCCTTCTAGAGCACCTGGTTCCTTGAGCATCAACAGCCCCCCTTTCCACTCCACAGTTTCTTTGTATGCCTCAATCTTACCCCTGTCTCTAAGAAAAGCTCGAAGAGTCTCGCTAGGTTCACTCAATCCAACCCTTACGTCCCCATAGTCAGACCCTTGGACAGCGCCTGTCCAAAGCCACGACACCTATGTTTTTCCAAACCAATCCAGAGACTTACGCAATATTCACCTGTTCCAGCCCCCTTCCGCGACACCCTCGTGACGCCAAAAAGATGCTATCCTCCTGTGATGATGGACCTTTTTCTCGGCACCGGACTTGCATGTGTTCCCCTGAATCATATTTACGAGGCACACATGACTCTCTGGCGAGCGGTAGCTAGCATCAGGTCTTGGAAACAGCTCACTCCTTGCGTGCTTATGGGTAGCCTGCTCTCAGGTCTCCTCGCCTGCGCCGAGCAAGGGAGCCAGAACTGGACGCGTTTTAGCGCCCAAAGCAAGGGTGGACAGGGCAGCGCCAAGCTCGAAAGTTCCTATGCTACCCAGCAAGACGCTCCCGCAAAAGCTGACAACACCGCGGCCGTCATCAAACAAGAATGTGGTATCGACCTCGCAGCAACCTCTGGAGCCAATGCCTCCAAGCCGCTCTTTGCCCTGCAAAAGCCGCTCGCCCTCAATGTGAATGGCACGATCGATGAGCTGACGACCATGATACTCAAAGATCCCAATATGAACGGCTTTTTTGATTCCGTCCTCAAACTCGCCCAACTCGTCACGGGCAAAAACTTTACTCTAGCTGCCGACATCAACATTAATATGAACAATTCCATCAGTGGCAACACCATCAGCTTTAGCGGCAAGGTCAGCAAGCTCTCCTTGGATCGTTTCCAAGGTTCTGACACCATCACCCAACTCC
>CANGNB010000077.1 GCA_947454545.1 Oligoflexaceae bacterium | reverse complement strand
TCACTCGCCAAGCGATTTATTTCGACGGTGAAAAAGGCGACAAGATCCGTACGGAAGATTGTCCTGCTCAGTTGAAAGACGATGTCGAAAAACTTCGCGCGACCATGCTGGATGCTGTCTCGATGTTCAGCGACGAAATGACAGAAATGCTGCTCGAAGAAAAAGACATTCCTTTGGACATGATCTACGCCACCGTTAAGAAAGCCGTTCACGCGAAAGCGATGACTCCAGTTTTCATGGGTACAGCATTCAAGAACAAAGGTGTCCAGACTCTTCTCGACGCCGTTCTCGAATATCTCCCTTCGCCTATCGAACGTCAGTACTGGGGTAACGACAACGACAAACACGAAAAAATCGAAGTCTTTGCCGATCCTAAAAAACCACTCTGCGCCATGGCGTTCAAAATCACTGACGAAACTTTCGGTCAGCTGACTTATACCCGCGTTTACCAAGGAACTCTGCGCAAAGGTCAAAGCTACTACAACCCACGCATGGGTAAATCTCAGCGTGTTGGTCGCTTGGTTCGTATGCACAGTAACGATCGTGAAGATGTTGACTCCGCACAAGCAGGCGACATCATCGCGATGGTCGGCGTTGAGTGTGCTTCTGGGGACACCTACTGTGACGAAGGTATCAACGTCACCATGGAAAGCATGTTCGTTCCTGATCCAGTTATCGAATTGGCGATCAAGCCAGCGAAACAAGACGACCTCGTGAAGATGTCGAAAGCCTTGAACCGCTTTATGAAAGAAGATCCAACCTTCCGCGTTTACGTTGACAAAGAGTCGAACGAAACTCGTATCGCAGGTATGGGCGAACTTCACCTCGAAATCTACGTCGAGCGTATGAAGCGTGAATACAAAGCGAACGTGATCGTGGGTCAGCCGAAGGTAAACTACCGCGAAGCTCCTACTCAACTCGCGAACTACGACTACAAGCACAAAAAACAAACCGGTGGTTCGGGCCAGTACGCACACGTCGTTGGTACTTTGTCACCTTTGGAAAATCCAAAGAGCGAAGAAGAATCATTCGAGTTCGTCAACGCCACCGTCGGTGGTTCGGTTCCCAAGGAATACATTCCTGGTGTCGAAAAAGGCTTCCGCGAATCGATCGCCAAAGGTCCTCTCGCTGGCTACCAAGTTATCAACACCAAGTGTGACCTCAGAGACGGTGGCTTCCACCCTGTCGACTCCTCTGAGATGGCGTTCAAAATCGCGGCACGTCAGGCCTTTAAACAAGCCTTCCTTGAAGCGAAGCCTGTTATCCTCGAGCCTATCATGCGCGTCGAAGCAGAAACTCCTGTCGAGTTCCAAGGTACCGTTCAAGGTGACCTTTCCTCTCGTCGTGGTATGCTCCTCGGCTCAGACATGCGCGATGAGTATGCGGTAATTCTTGCTGAAGTTCCTCTGTCGGAGATGTTCGGTTACTCGACCGACCTTCGTTCGAAGACCCAGGGCAAAGCAACTTTCTCGATGGAATTTGCTTGCTACCGCCCGGTTCCTTCTTCGATCCAAGAGCAATTGGTGAAGAAGTTCCGCGAAGAGCAAGCTAAAGGCAGCAAAAAAGACGACGAATAAATCTTCGCGTCTTTCCGTGGCTAAAGATCAAGGCCTCCTCTGTGAAGAGGGGGCTTTTTTGTGTCTTCACTTCATCATTCGAAACTGCAGAACGGTCTCACGCTCACAGCTTCATGACCTCTTCGATGTCTTTATCCAACTGCTCGGCGAATGCCGCGAGCTGCTGGGCGAAACGACTCTTAAACTGAGGTTTAGGCTGTTCTTCCTCTGCTTTTGGCGTCCCACTGTTATTGACAATGAGGCGCAAACCGTTACGCTTTTTCGTACTGTCCGAAGATGTAGGGTCCATCATGGACGCCCTCCCCGCTCGTGATTCTAGGCGAGAACCTGTCTCACCCTCTTTCATACGCTTCGGTAAGACCCTGGGGAACTTTAGCGAAAAAGGCCAGCGTTCGTCTCAAAGGAGTGTCAGAGCTTTGACGCCTCCAATGGCACAGTCTGCTGTGTTAGACTTCCAGGGATCCCTATTCGAGAGGAAATTCATGCGTAAGTGTTCTCGATTACCGCTCGCCCTCTTCGTGATCTCTTGTAGTTTTATGGCCTGCTCCAAGTCAAAGAAAGGCAGCTCGGGTACGTCTCCTTCGACTTCGACGGATGAGATCGATAGCTCCCTCATCTCGTTTGCTCAAAGCGCCCTCAGTTCCGCCACAAAAACCGCGACTCACAGTGATACGTATTACTTCGCTCCCTTTCCCTTTGCGAGTATCTTAGACTTCACTTATACCCCAAGCCTGTCCAGCACGGCTGCGCCCCCAACAAACCTTCAGCGCTATCTGCTCAAAGCAGATTCAGGCCATTACCTGAGCATAGGCGATAGTGGGGTCCTGTCTTCTTCTGCTACGTTTGGCACCTATGCAAACACCCTCAATAAAATCGTTCAGGTTATGAGCGACAGCAATCAAAGCAGCTGGTTTCGCTTGGACTCAGAACTGCATGGCATCTACTCCTTAGATGCAGATGCGAGTGGCAACCTCAGCTTTGCGAGCAATCGGGGCAGTGCGACCAGCCCCTCCAATCGGGGCTATGTGGTGTTTGCCTATGATAGTGCGACCCGCTTGCTGCAAGCGAAGGCACGCTATAGCTACAATCTCACAAGCTTTGAGCACAGCTCCACAGCGGATGCCTCATTTCCCTCGCAAAATTATTATGTAAAAGATACGGGAACGAGCTTTATTCTGGTTGCCTCGTCGGCGAATGCAAGCCCCCTTACCTTCGTCTCAAGTCCTATTGATGTGCAGATGCCTAAGGACTTCAATCCTGATAGCATCGCCTATCAGAGCAATCCGCCTGTTGCTATCAAGGACTATATTAAGAACTCCCGAGCTGATCTGGAGGGTGCCACTGGTAAAGTTCAGCAGGACATGGATTCGGCTTACCTTCCCCAGGTAGCAGCCATCGGTGATGATGCTGGTACCGAAACAGCCGCAACGACAATGCTCACTACGATCGAAAGCACTCTCACCGCAGAGGGAGCGAGTCTTCGCTACCCCAAACAACTCTATCTCGCCTTTCGCAAAGCGGCCCTTAGGACCACTCTGAAATCAGATGGGCTAGCCAACGGAACTCTCGGCATGAATAACGTTCCTTACGTATACTTCACCAACGCGAGTGATAGCAGCGGACTCCATCATCCTTTTATGGTGATAGCAACGTATTCCATAGCTGACAAACCCAATCGCCTCCAAGATGTGCGTCGTCCTCCCGGAGATGGCACCACCGGTGGCTATGCTGATCAGCATGTCACACGCGATGCTACCCTGCAGCTCGATCTTGTTAAAATTCCGCTCAAAAACTATGGAAATATTAGCAGTTTAACGGAAAATGAGCTGCTTGCAACTCTGAATTCTGATGAAGGCCAAAAGCTCACAGACGATGTCTTCAACTATGCGAGTACCTCAGGAGTCGGTGTGGCTGTCGATGGTGTGATCATCTATCCTATCGAGAACAACACTCTGGTCACCGCACATTCTGCTGCCGAAATCACCAGCAATGGTATCCATGTCGGCCAAGGCATGGGCCTTCACTACCATGGCGATGGCCACAGCATTCAAACGAACGACTTAAACCTTTATAATATCCAGGACTATGAAGGCCAAAAGCACCCCCCCGTCATCGGCTTTGGACTCGATGGTATTGCCCTCTTTGGAATCTACGAAAAGCTCTATGCGGACATGGAAGGGTACAGCCAGGGCTTGGACACTTATGGTGGTCACACTCACGGTGACTTAGGCTACCACTACCATGCTCATATGTATGAGACTACGACCACAAAGGGAAATACCTACACCGTCCATGCCCTTATGCGGGGAGCTTGGAAGGGACTGATCAATCAGATTCCCGAATTCTGGGACACAAGCAAAAAGGAACCGGCCTATTCGCTTGCTCAGAAAACCACCTATGTGGGCAAGCACTAAAGGACTAAACCTCAGAAGAAAATACATAAAATTCGGTGACTTAGCAAAAGAACTCTATAGAATTTGCTAGCGCCTCCGAATCACCGAAATGGGTGAATCGTGTGTTATCTGAGGAGGGATCCATGCAAGGGGCAATCTGGAAATGGGCTTTGCCTTTTCTTATGTTCCTATTTTATGGAAGCTCCTCGGCCTTAGCCATCCAGGTTTCTCCGCTTCCAGAAGCTCACCTTTCCCTCGGTGAGCACCTGCTCATCCTCGAAGACAAGAATGCTTCGCTCAGTTTCGATGAGGTCCGCAAGCTCACAGATCAAGACTTTCTTCCCGCCCGCGGAACCATCCCCAATTTTGGTTTCAGCAGCTCGGTTTACTGGGCCCGCATCTCTATGTCCTCAGATCTTACCCAACCAAGATCCTTCGTCCTCGAATACGCTTACCCTTTAGCCGATAAAATCGATTTTTATTTGGAGAGTGAAAACGGCGAGCTGAAGATTCTCGAAACCGGGGATACACGCTCCTCGCGCACTTATCCTGTGATCTACCGGCTTCCAGCCTGGCCTGTTCAACTAGGACCAGGAACATCGGTCTTGCATCTTCGCCTTCAAAGCAAAGGCGTGGTGCAATTTCCCTTGCATATCTATGAGCCAGAAGCCTTTCAAGATAAAAGAGCGGCCGAGACGGGACTCTTGGGAGTCATTTTTGGAATAATTGCTGGCCTGTTCACCTATAATCTGTGCCTCTTCATCCTGTCGCGCAACTTGCTGGTTTTGACCTACTGTGCCTTTATCGCTGCCGGCTTCATCGGCTACATATCTCAGCTCGGCCTCATGAATACTCTCTTTCATGGCCACGACGTCAGCTGGTGGAACAACTCGGGAACCCTCTTTTTCTCAGGCTTTGCTGGTGCTCTAGGTCTCGTCTTTTCCTTTGCTTTTCTTGGTCTACAAAGGAAGCAAAGGGTTCTTTTTTCTCTCTATGCTATCTGCATAGGCCTCTACTTTTTTCAAATTATTGGCGGCCTTATCTCCTATAATACTGCGGCTCGCCTGTCGTCAGTCAATCTTATGTTCAGTTTCGGTCTTGTCTTGAGTACAGCCTTCTGGAAAGTATACCAAGGCGAACGCCTCGCTCGATTCTTTTTGATTGCATGGTTCTGCTTTATTGCTGGGGGGCTTTACAGCTCTCTTTCCAACGCTGGCTTGCTCCCGCCTTCGATGATAGCTCAATTTGGATTGAGCTTTGGTCTTGCTGCTGAAAACATATTCCTATCGCTTGCCATAAGCTTTAAATTGCGTCGTGAGCTGACTCAAGCCCTGAGTGAAAACAAACGGATCAATGCTCAACTTCGCGAGAAAGATCAGGCACGCACTCACTTCTTCCACAATATCTCCCACGAACTGCGGACGCCCTTGAACGGCATTCTTGGATTCCTTGGCCTTGTGGGTCAGGATCACTATGGAAAGATTCCTGACACAGCTCGCAGCCAAATCCATAAGTCCTTGCGCCTTGCAGAATCATTAAAACAGCAGGTAAACACGATCCTCGACCTTGCCAAATCCCAGCGCGGCGAACTCAGTCTGCATCGCCAGGCCATCGATGTAAATCAGCTGCTCAGCGATGTCCAAAACCTTGCAGAAGGTCTCACACTCAAGCATAAAAACTCACACTTTTCCTTATCATTCGATAAAAATCCCGGCGACTCTATTTTTATCTCCGATGCTGAGCACATTCAAACAATCCTGCGCAATCTGATTGGCAATGCCTTTAAATTTTCAGATCCCAATCGCATCAACCATGTGTCCTTGCACTGCAAAACGGATGTGGGGGGTATATGGCTTGAGGTTTCTGATCAAGGCATAGGGATTCCAGAAGATTTTCAGGAAAAGATTTTCGAACAGTTCGCTCAAGTCGAGGGCGATGCCCGACGTGCCTATGAAGGCAGCGGACTCGGCTTAGCCATGGTCCGAGATCTAGTGACACTCTTGGGTGGCACCTTAAGCCTTCAATCTTCTCTGGGAAAAGGCTCGACCTTTACCTTGCACATCCCCAGTCAAACACAAGCCGATCCTGCTGTCCTCAAAGAAGAGGAGCCAGCCTTTTCGAGACCTATTCATGACGGGGACTCTCTGGACACTCCGATCGCTCCCATGACAGCACCGATTTCTAAATCTCTGCAGCCATTTGCCAAAGGCTCCTATCATATCTTGGTCGTAGATGATAACGAAGTGAACTGCGAACTTATTACCGATATACTCAGTGATTTAGGGGCCGATATAAGCTGGACTTTGAGCGGTCGTCAAGCCCTCGCCCAGATGCATCAAAAGCAACCTGACCTGATTTTACTCGACATGATGATGCCTCTTATGTCTGGAGAGGATGTGCTGCAAGCTCTGCAGGCTGATCCTGTCCTGGCTGACATTCCCGTCATTCTTTTAACGGCAAGAGCGAGTTCTCAAGACAAACTTCTGGGTCTCGAACTCGGCGCTGATGATTATCTGCCCAAGCCCATCATAGCCGAAGAATTGCGTCTTCGTGTCCACAATCTTCTCACACGCCATCAGCTGATCAAACAGGCCGCTCGCAGTGAGGATCAAGAAAAGCTCGTGCAGATGGGCGAACTTTTTAGTGACCTCAGTCATGAGATCAAGAACATACTCCAAGGTACTCTTGCTGTGCGCGAACTCGCGACAACAGATGCTGTGATGGGTCTTGCTGCTGTAAGCTTAGATGACACTCTTCGAGTGATCTTAGCTGAAGCGACGCTGCAAAACAATGGGGGCATCGAACACTTCGAAGCGGCTCAAAAGCTTCCGATTGCCCCTCACACAGCCGATGTCAAAGACCGTTTGGTCATTCGATCTCAGCTCGGTGCGATTCCTCTTTCAACGGCCGATCTTCATACTCTGTGGAATCAGGTGCTGACGCTGAGCTCCGATGAGGTTCTCTACTTCGAGACACAGATGCGCGTTCTGCTTCAGCACCAGACCCTTCATGCGATGGTCAAGCGCACCAAAGAGCTCGTTCTCAGCGTTCTGACCCTCAGTCGCAATACGCCTGAGCGCGTCGAATGCTCCCTCGAGGTGCTCATACCTCAGCTTAAAACCATGGTTCTGCATCGAAGCAAAACCTCTCAGGTCAGATTTGAGTCTAGCTTTGAGCCTCATGTTCTCGAAGCAAACCCATCGAAGGTCTTACAGATCCTTCTCAATCTTACGCTGAATGCCATCGATGCCGTTGCAGCTTTGCCCGAGAAAGAGCGCTGGGTCCAGATTGAAAGCTCACTCAAAGAAGGCCAAGTCAGTATTCAGGTGAGCAACGGTGGTCCCCAAATCCCCCCTCATGTTCAATCCAGTCTCTTTCAACGTGGCTTTAGCACCAAGGGTGATAAAGGTACGGGGATCGGCTTGAATCTCTCGCTCCGTCTCGCCGAGAGTATGCACGGGATGCTGTCTTTTGATGAAAAGGCGAGTCATCCTCGATTCGTCCTGACCCTAGCTTCTAAAACCTATGTATCTTAGTCGATCTTAGTCAAAGAATATTCTCACAAACCTATCTCAAGGCTTTACCCTGAGCTACTTTCGCCTTATAAGTAGCTCATGAATATTGCTCCTTCATCTTTCGAACAAAGGAAACTTTATGAGAGCCACATCCAGGTTTTTGCAAGGGTATGTCTTCGCTATCAGCATGCTTGCTTTTGGGAGTTCACTGCACGCACGCGAGTACATTCCGCCGAGCAACAATCCCAATCTGCCTAATTTTCCTGGATTTCCCAACAACCCTGGCTTTCCCAACAATCCAGGTTTCCCGGAAAATCCTGAGCAACCAGGACAACCAGGACAACCAGGACAGCCCGTTGATACCAACGTACCGAGTCAGCCTCCTTACCCAGGTACGAACGGACCTCAAGACCCTCAGGCTCCAGGCTATCCCTATCCCCAGCAGCCTGGGTACCCCTATCCGAATACTACGCCCCCACGACATGATGAATCTGGATCCAATTGGCCTAGCAATAATGGCTCCCATAGGCATGAGGAGCATCAGCCTGGCAACCCTGGCTCCTACCCTTCCTATCCAGGAAGCTTCGATGCCCGCCTCTACCCTTTTGTATACCTGCGCTGTACTGCAACGGGATGGGATCTGACTGCATACAATCAGCTGCAAGCCACACCAACTCCCGGTGTCTATGCCCTACGCATCAATCTCTATCCAGGACAGTGGGTCGACACCTGTTCCCTGGTCGCCACACGCCAGTTCGCTGAAGTAAACTACGGAGCGAGCACAGCTACCGTAAATTATGGAGCTGTCGTTCAAGCGGGTGGCCAGCCTTTTGGGGTGCAGTTTGGGGGCTGGTCAGAGGCAACCTTCAAAATTGAGTATCCTCGCGAAGGCTCCTATGTCTTTTATTTCGATGCTCGCCAAAGCAGCATCTTCGTCATGTGATATGTGACCATGGGAGGCCGAACGGCCTCCCTTTCCTCCCTTTCCTCCCTTCTTCCCAGGCAATATTTACCTCTCTATATTCCTGAAATTGCACCGATCCCACTTCTCGGACTCGGCTGTCTTTCCCTTGTGAGGAAACATTGCAAAACAGGACAGACCCAACACAATCCCCTTTCCGCAGTCTTCTCAGAAGGCTGAGGATCTTGACGTGGGTGCAAGTCCTTTTTTTCTGTGTCGGGCTAGGCTTTGGTGCTGCGACTCTCTGGGCAAAGGAAGACTCTAGTCCGGTCAACGAACTGCATTCTTGGCAATTTATTCCAGGCACGTTTGTCCCCCCTGGAGCAACAGCAGCCTGGGAACAGGCCTTCCATCGCTATATTCCGGGTGGTTGGAAGGATATTGCACCCAACGATCAAATCGGAACATTTCGCACGCTCTTCACACCGACGATACCTGGGGCCTATGGCTTGGAATTAGCGGAGATCAATTCCGCTGCAGATCTCTACGTGAATGGGCGCTGGATGGGCTCACTCGGCCATCCAGCACTCGATAAAGCCTCGACAGTCCCTGGACGCGGCCGCCTCATAGTCAGTCTGCCTACAGCCGCCTCGTATGAAATACTGATTCACGTATCGGCTTTTTATAATTATTCGGGTGGCATTTGGACTACACCGAAAATCGGTATTGTCAAGGCTTTGGATGAAGCCAAATCTCAAGAAGAAATTCTCGAATCATGTTTTTTTGCAGGTATTCTCGCGATCGGTGTCTACCACTTTTTCCTCTTTCTCATCCGTAGGGAACCCCTGAGCGCACTGTTTGGCATCTGCTGCTTTGCTGTTGCCTTACGTATGGGTTTTTCGAACGCAAGAATTTTTCACACATGGATCGACCCAGGTTTTCACTGGGGATTTTTCATGGAGTATGCAAGCCTCTATGCGATCGCACCCAGTATAGAGCTCTTTTTTGCAACAATCTTTCCCCAAGACTACCCACGAAAAATCTGGCCCTTACGGGCCTTACCCTATGCCTTGACCTTTGCAACCCTGTGCTTTGATGTCATCACAATGAATCGCTTTCTTCTGTATGTTCATGTCCATCACATCGCTGTCATGCTTATCGTGATTTACACACTCTTTAAAGCCGTTCAAAATAAGCGCTTGGGATCGCTTTGGATTCTAACAGGCAGTGTGTTCATGATTCTTTTTTCACTGATCGACATTGGCAAAACAGTACTTGGATATTCGGGTACTTTTGTGATTCAGATTGGATTCAGCGTCTTCATCATGAGCCAGGCCGCTGCCATTGCCCAGGTCTATAATGAAATCTATCGACGTCTTTTGGTAGAAGAAGCGAAGCAGGTGCAGTTGAACGAGGAATTGCAGCGTCTCGATCGCTTGAAAGATGATTTCCTTGCCAACACCTCCCATGAACTCCGCACCCCTCTTCACGCCATGATTGGTTTAAGTGATTCCATCCTTCAGCAAGAGCATTTAGATTCCAGTACCGAACATCGAGTAAAGATGATACTCACCTCAGCCAGACGTCTCGCACTTCTCGTGAACGATATTTTGGATTTCTCAAAGCTTCGACATGAGGCTATCGAACTCCAGAAAGTCACAGTCGACCTTCCGGCTCTTGCTCATATGGTCTGTGAACTTTTGCGCCCCATGATTGGGCAAAAGCCGGTCGAGCTCTCTTTGCAGATTGAAGAAGGTGTCGAAAAAATATCAGGTGACCCGAATCGACTGCAACAGATTCTCCTAAACCTGATTGGAAACGCTATTAAATTTACCCATGAAGGCAGAGTTCACCTGCAGATTCGCTCAGTGAACCCTTGGCTTGAAATAGCTGTAAAAGACACAGGCATTGGCATTCCAGAGGAAAAAATAAACTCTATCTTTGACAGCTTCACTCAAGTTCAAAGTTCCACGGCACGAGAATTCGGAGGCACTGGCCTTGGCCTCGCCGTCACCAAAAAATTGGTGGATCTCCATAAGGGGTCTCTCCATGTTGACTCAAAAGTCGGCGAAGGGAGTCTCTTCACGGTCCGTCTCCCCTGTGACAGTCCCCTAAGCGATGAGTCTCCTGTAAATGATCGGACTCCGATCACCACTCTTCGACACAGGGAACCCACAATCACAGCCTCTGAGCCTCCAAAAAAGGCAGGGAACACACGGATTCTGATCGCAGATGACGACCCCATCAATTTGGAAGTTCTTAAAGCTCAGCTCTTACCTGAAGGTTTCGAGCTCACCTGCGTGGGCGACGCTTTTGCAGCACTGAAAGCCCTCGACGCCCAGAGCTCTTTTGATCTCGCCCTCATCGATGTGATGATGCCTCGCATGAGTGGCTACGAACTCACACGTCGTATCCGCGAATCGCGTAGTCTAAGTGAAATGCCGATCGTTCTGCTCACGGCTAAGAGCCAACCCGAAGATGTGGTTCACGGCTTCGAAGCCGGTGCAAACGACTACCTCGTCAAACCTTTCGCTCGTATTGAGCTTTTGGCTCGCATTCACACCCTCGACAGCATGCGACGCCAAAGCCAGGCCTTGAGTCTGGCCTGCACGGAGCTCAGACAGGAAGAACTTGCCAAAGTGCTCCTGGTCAAAGATCTTGCGCACCGAGGCAACAACCCATTGAATGCGGGACAGCTCTGTTTGGAGTCGCAGAATCGCGATCTTAACGCACTCAAACAGTTCATCAACACTCTCCTTGAGCCCATCAAAGATCTTGATGATGAGCACAGGGCTGTCTTCAACCAAATTCAAAACTATTTTGCTATTCTCAATCAAGACAACCAAAGCCTCCTCCATCTTTTGGGGAGGGTTGCTCAGGCTATCGAGGAAATCCGAGTTCTGAGTGGTGTCGATGGGCGAAGGACTTACAGTTTTGACCTGATGCCTCTGCTGAGGTCTATCCATCTCCGACTCGAAGAAAGTCTAGGATCTGAAGGTGCAAAACGTGCAAGTCTTCGCTTTACATCTGCGGGTCCGTTTCTCACTCAAGGGCACCCGCTCGTTTTTGTTCTGAGCTTGGAACGTCTGGTCAGACAAATGATCGAAGACTCTCAAGACCCCATCGACTGTTTTTTGGAGCCCGAACACAGCCCTGTCTCCTCGGTTCACCTTGAGTTTCGTTCCGCTATTACGGGTGATGCGTTGGCCTGGTCTGAGCAGAGTCTTGAACTTTTGAAGCACCTGAGTTATATGCTGCTGCCCTATGGCATGAAAATTGAGTCGCGCAACAAACTCGGGACTGGTCTAAAGGCGAGTGCTTAAGGGGAAGAAGAGAGGTTTTTAGGGAGGAGTCGAGCCCAGTGCGTTTGTGTTACCTCATAATCTTGCTCTTCGGGATGAGCGCAGAAGCCAAGGCTGATCTCTCTTGGTTTCGCAAGCTAGTCAATCTGCGCTTTAGTCCAGAGCGGACCCAATCTCTCGTTCACGGCGAAGCCTCTCTCGCCGATCTCAAAGCGGGAGAACTTGTACGTCTGGAGGGTGAGGTTCTGCTCTTTCCCGGACACCTGTTAGAGCCGCGCTACTATACTCCCGAGGAATGGAGGCATCTTGTTTCTGAGCTTAAGCCGGTCGTCGTGCCCATTCAAAAATCCGGCCTGCCTTTCCTCACCGATCTCTACAAAGCGACTCAGGGCACATTCGCGCTTCGGTTAAAAGATGCACCCTCGGGTGCTCTAGGGATGTTCCAGGGTCAAAGGAATCACCCTGCAAAGGCTTATCTGGTATCCCCCCAGGGAGCTCATCTCGTATATGCGCTGGGTGAACCAAGACAGACGCCACAGGATGCCGATCTGATCACAAACCCTCATGAGAGTGAGTGGTATTTCGAGGGTGCTGACGAGCTGATGCTGCTCGTTCATGCAGCAAGTCCTCCGATTAAAGGCCTTTCTTCTCTCACTCTCAGCCTGCTTTGGATTGGCGATAGTGCCACGGTGCGCTGGACTCGCATGCTTTGGCACCACGCCATGGCTGATATCGAAGGAGCCTTTGCAGCCCTGTTCATCTACTATTTTTTTCTCTTTCTCTTTCGCAAACGGGAGCTCTCGCTCCTCTATCTTGCCCTCTTTGCGTTGCTGTCGCTGGGTCTCTGCCTTTTAACGGTCGTTGAGCCTATGAGCAATGAAACCTTTGCCAAAGTTTTCACGGCTACAAATCTCGGCAGTATCGGCTTTCTCACTCTTTTTCTCTTTTCTATGATCCAAAAGGTTGCACCAAGCTGGGCTTATAAGAAATGGCTGAGAGCAACTCTGGTCCTCTATAGCAGCGCTGTGCTCTCGTTTGCCTTTTTCCCTCAGATTGCTAATCCACTGTTTTTTGCCTGCTTTGTGAACACTCTGCCCATCATAATTTTGGCCACAATTCAGGGAATTCGCCATCGTTCACCGGGCGTCCTATTCCTCATTATCGGCGTCATTATCAGCGCCTGCTTTGAGTTTGATCTTTTTCTCGTGATGGCCCAAGGCCCCGTAGAAGAAATCAACTTTCAGGTAGTTCTGGGCAACCTGGCTTTAGCTATGGCTCTAGCACTCGTCAATGCTAAAGAATTTTCGGTAACCTATGAAAAAGCAATCGAACATGATCGACTCAATCAAAAGTTACTGACTGAGATTCAAGCTCAAGAAAAAGCTCGCATGCTCTTTTTCCATAACACTTCGCACGAGCTTCGAACGCCACTCAACGGCATTATCGGCTTTCTGGACCTCGTTCGTAAAGGGCACTACGGAACTATAGCGGACACGGCAGCTCAGCAAGTTAGCAAAGCTCTGCGTCTTGCTGAATCGCTCAAAAGCCAAGTCAACACGATTCTTGATTTAGCTAAATCCAAGAGGGGCGAGCTTCAGCTCAACATTCAAAGCATTTCCCTGCGAGAACTCAAACAAGACATCGATCAATTGGCCGAGGGCCTTTGCCTAAAATCGTCTCTTCTCAGCTATTCTTCCGAGCTTCTATCAGAACGTGACACGTTTTACGGTGATCGCGACAAGCTGTTTACCATACTTCGCAACCTGCTTGGAAATGCCTTTAAATTTCGAATCCAGGACCAAAGCAACAGAGTTTCTTGCCAATTGAAGCTGGATCAGAATGCTCTCATCATTGAGGTCTCGGATACAGGCATAGGCATTCCCGAGGAGTTTCGAGAAAAAATTTTCGAAGATTTTGGTCAGGTCCAAAGCGATGCACGCCGCTCCTATGAAGGCACAGGCCTCGGTCTTAGCATGGTACGTGACCTCGTCACCTTGATGAAAGGAACGATCACTCTTGATTCAGAACCAGGAAAAGGTTCACGTTTCACGATTCTTATTCCCGAATCTAAGGAGTTCTCCACCCAAAGCACCCTAGACTATAGCCCCATGGAGGTCCAAATGCCTTCCGATGGAGAGGCTCTGAAATCAGCATTACCTCAGAACAAAGTCTTAAAGCTTGAGCAGAGCAGCGAGCAGCCCTGGAATATTCTTGTGATCGATGACAACGAAACCAATTGCGAAGTCATTGCGGCTATTCTCCAGGTTGATGGCTATCAAACGGAAACCTCCGTTTCTGGGCGCGCAGGACTGGACAGCATGAGGAAAAAGCGTCCTGACCTCCTCCTTTTAGATATGATGATGCCTGAAATGTCAGGCGAAGATGTTTTGGCGAGCATGCGCCAGGAAACAGCTCTTCATGATATCCCGGTGATCCTCATCACAGCCCGGGCTAGCGAAGAGGATCGCATTTCAGGACTAAAGTTGGGCGTTGATGATTACCTTCCGAAACCCATTTTTGCAACTGAGCTCCGATTGCGTGTGCACAACATGCTCGAGCGCCACGCTCTCGTTCGCGAGATCGAGCGCTATACCTCACAGGGTAAAATGGTTCAAATCGGTGAGCTTTTTGGCGAGCTGAGCCATGAACTAAAAAATATCCTCCATGGAGCGCTCGGCCAAGAGAAGCTAGACCTTATCGATGGCCAGATGGCTACAGCTGTTTTAAGTTGCCGCGATGGTCTCAAGTCTGAAGTCGCAGCCGCCATGATCAGTGGAGTCGCTGCTTCTGCACAGATGGAACGCTGGAATTCTCTCAAACTGACCCAAGATGAAGAGCATTTCAC
>CANGNB010000076.1 GCA_947454545.1 Oligoflexaceae bacterium | reverse complement strand
TCTTACGATAAGCATCAGCCTGAAGAGTTTGAAAACTTACAGCAGCGTATGGTGAGCAAATTCCTGGCAAACTTCTCGATCTTCCAATCGATTCCTGACTCGTGGTCGATCGATCAGCTGTTCCCTGTGATTCCGCTCTCGCACCATGAGAAAAAGCCGACTCACAAAGCAACTATCGTCGATATCACCTGTGATTCCGACGGTTGCCTCGAAAAATTCATCGACCGTCGCGATATGCGCAACGTCCTTGAGCTTCACTCCCCGTCTTCCAAACCTTACTACCTGGGCTTTTTCTTGGTAGGAGCCTACCAAGAGAGTTTGGCGAACGAGCACAACCTCTTCGGTGCCATCAATGAAGCTGAAATCATTATGAAAGAAGACGGAAAGTGGGAAATCACCAAGACGACCATCGGTGACCCTATTGAAGAGCTATTGATTACGCGTAACTACGAAATTCCCCTGTTGTGGGAGAGCTTTAACACCCAACTCTCGCGGGCAGAAGAAGCTCAAAACATCAACGGCGGTGACGTCGAACAGATCAAAAAGAGTCTTCAGGCCTATCTCGAAGCTTCCCCCTACCTTCGTGAAAACAAGTAATTTCAGTATATTAGCTCAATTTCCCAAGCGGCCCATGGCCGCTTTTTCTTTTTTGACTCAAGGAATCAAAAGCTGAGCCGATCCTAGTCCGTGTGTTGCAGCAGCTTTGGTTACCGAGAGGGATTTCATGGGGATTAGCATACAAATCGTCCAGAAGGATGGATGGGACCATGTGAACTACGCCGGGCCGATAGACGCCGAGGCCGAAGTTCACTTAAGTCAGCTGCTCCCGAAGCTTGGCAAGCAGGTCTTGTTCAATTTCAAGAACGTAGATTCTGTGAACAGCTGCGGGGTCAGAAGCTGGATCAACTTTATGCGGGATCTACAGAAAGATCAGCGCAGTATTGTCTTCGAAGAGTGCACTGGCGAAATCGTCATGCAGATCAACATGATCCCAAGCTTTAAAGGCAATGCCAAGATCCGTTCGGTCTACGGCTGCTATGTTTGTGATGAATGTGGGCACGAAGAAGACATGCTTTTTGAAGACGGAAAAAATCTTCCCGCGAGTCCAGATCAAGAGCTAAGTGCCGTAACTTGCAGCCAATGTGGTGCTGAAATGGAACTCGAAGAGATGGAAGAGGAATATTTTGCCTTCCTAGCAGCTTAAATATTTTGCTGGGATGACGATAGAATAGAAGTAGGTTGTGGAAATTAAGAATAGACGCGGGCCGTAAAGGTGCTGGAATGTCAGAAGCAGCAAAAACATTAGAACCCTTAATCAACATCCAGAGCGAATTTGCTCGCTTTGAGCACTTTGCCAAGGTGCTGCTCGACGCTTACGTCTTAGTGGATATGGAAGGCCGAGTCGTCAAGTCAAACACCATGCTCACGCAGCTCACTGGCCTCAAAACACGCCAGATCATGAAGGCCGACAATCTCGACGGCATTATTACCTTTGAAGTCGACAACAAAGCGCTAGGTTACAAAAACATCGCGCACTACGATACCCCTATACGCATCGATGAAGTCCGCGGCCATGTGGCTGGAAAAGATAAGGAAGAAGATACTCTCAACCTCATCTTGGGTGTATACCCCTTCCTCAATCCCAAAACCAATGAAAAGCTTGGCTTCTTTCTGCTTATCCGTGACGTCACAGCAGAAACCAATCTTCAGGGTCAGTACAAGGACAAGGCTATCCAGTCGATTACCGACCCCCTAACAACCCTATTCACACGTGCCTATTTCGAAGAATATCTCTCCGGCCAGGTTACCCGTATGGAGGTCCTGCCCGAGAACGAGCGCTATCCGATCTCGATCGTGATGTGCGACATCGATTTCTTCAAAAAGATCAATGACAAGTACGGCCACCAAGCAGGCGATTACGTCTTGCGCAATGTGTCCCGTATCATGAAACATACGTTCCGTAAGACGGATGTATGCTGCCGCTACGGGGGCGAGGAATTCCTCGTCATCCTCCCAGCTGCCAATTTTGAGAATGCAGGTCTCGCTGCTAACAAATTGCGGCAGGCTGTCCAAGACGAAGTCATTATCTTCGAAGATACCCATATCCCTGTCACCCTCAGCTGCGGGGTCTCGACCATCATGATTGGTCAGGAAACCTATCCGGAAGCCATGGGTCGAGCCGATGCCGCACTCTATGAGTCTAAGCACAATGGACGAAACCTTGTGTCGATTCATGACGGAGCGAAGATCGTGGGTACACCCCGAACTTAATCTCTGGACCTGATGCTCTCATGAGGTCTTCTAGAAAAAGCCATCAAAAAATTTCAGGATGGGTTCGCTATGGACTCGACATCCACAAACTTATCTAAGTTTATTCGAAGCACCGTATACCTAACATAAATCCGCCCAGTCTTTTGTATATAATCATGCAATTACTTCGTCTGGATAAAATTGAGTGCCCTTGCTCACTTTAATTGTCTTCTGCTTGGATTGGAATTGAAAAGCCTTCCTCCACTGGGTGTCCTGGACTTACAAGATTAAGAGTGACGGGAAACCAGGTGGGGGGGTAGTCTCCTGACCAGTCCACGGCCTTTGGGAGCAAAGGAATAAGACAGTCTTCTATCTCTACTCTCAGGTCTTTGTCTTGCCCAGACGAAAACTTTTGGTGACGAATGTGGCCATTGGAAGGATTGAAGAGAAAGTTCCATTCTACATGCTCAGCCTCTCGAAAACACGGCTGCACAACTTGCCCGAGATTCTTGAGCCTTTCACTTAACAATCGCCCCCAAGGCACTGCCGTACCTTTAGTTCTCTCTAAACTGGGACGTACAAAGTATGCGCGAGGCCCGCCAACTCGTGGCGAAGGAGGAACAGAAACCGAGCGGCTTGGACTTACGGGAGTATGCTCTTTGTCACTCTCACAACTCCAAGGCCAAAGTAGCAAAAAAAGAAGGATGACTAATCCCGCGACCAAGATATTTCGGAGTCGTTTGCGTGAGCGCCAACTCTTTTCAAGCTTGCGTTCCCATTCACTTAGGGTCTTTTCAGTTCCCATTGCATCTCCACTTCAGATTCATGATGCGTATGATGGAGGCGAATTGGAATTTCCTGAAAAACATCGATAAGCACAAGCGCTATCTCAGGGAATTCCCAGGGGACTATGCGCGATGGGGGTACACGAATGGCTCCGAGTCCAAGAGGAATTTGCCGCGCAAGATTGCGATCGCCCTGTGCTGCCGATTGCTTCAGACTATTTTGAAGAAGGCTATCAAGAATGTCTAGAGTCTTATGCGGTGTCTCACCACGAAGAATCTTCTCTCGAAGCCCCAGCTCCAGACTATTTTGAATAAGGGAAAGAAGTGGCACAAGGGCATGGAGAACGGGATAGGGTTCGAGTTTAACTCGCTCAACGAGCTCTTGGGCGAAATTTACCGTTCGTCGTGGGTCTTCCTTGAGTCCTCGTTTGAAAAGCTCCTGAAATTTGCCAAAATTTCGGAGTGCGATGCTCGAAAGATAAGAATGAAGTTCACGCACGCGAGGGGAGAGATCGTCCGCATAAAAATCGAGACGAAGAACTTGAGGCTCCCCCATAAGAGCACTCGTCCAAACTAGATCCAGCATCATGCTTTTCATCTCAGCCTTTGGAACATAGGAATGTAAAAACTCGAGGATTCTACCATCAAATCGATGTTCGATAAGTATGTGCTTGATCCAATCTCTTGCCAGTTGAGCCCCCTCTTGAGCTCTTGCCTTAGGCGCGTATTTGCTCGCCAGAGACAACATCTTAAGAGCTTCCATGTGGTCTCCCGCATCATAGGCCTCGAGCGCTCGCACCATCGCAATACTCAGCCCCTCAGAAAAAACATCCTTATCTGTGAGCTGCAAGAGACGCATCCCACGCTCATGCCGCCAGATATGGAGCTTGTGTTCGGGATCAAAAGCCACAATCGCTGCTAAGACCTGATCGAGGAGAGTCGACTCCTCAAGTTCACAGGCCAGATCGAGCCAACGAAGTAAAAGCTTAGACTTTTGTTCTGCTGAAAGCTGTTCATTGTCCAATTTTTGGGCTAGCTGAAACAAATACAGCCGAAGATCAGGTTCGAGCTGCTTTAAAAAAGCGCCGTCCGCCGTATAAAGACTCACGATGAGAGCAACTGATTCCGAAGTGATCTCATCTTTGCTTTCACTCAGAAAAAGCTGAAGGGCTAACTTTCTCATCCGAAGCCAGTCCTTTCCTCCTGTAATCTTAGTCTTTTGCTCTATCTGATGGATGAGCAGGAGCAACCACTTAGCCCGGTTTTCGGGAGTCATTCGAATGTCCGTCTGGAGGAACCACCAACGAGGCTTAAATGACAACTGCGCGATGATTCCACAATCGTCACGCTGAGCCCGAAAACTCAGCATCTCCTCGAACGAAAGGGGATCATTGTATGTAACAGTTCGGAGGCGATAGCCCTTCTCGAAGGTTTGAAGTGCATCGCTTTCCTCAAGGTGTTTTCCTGCTCGAGCTTTGCTATGTCGAGCCACGTAGTTATACACAGCGAGATACCAGAGACCCTGTCCAGGCTCATCCTTGGGCAGAGTCTCGGGGCAAAAGTCCAGCCTGTCAACACTTGCCCACATAAGGCTGAGAAGAGGTTGCTCAATCTCGGCAGCTTTAGCCTCCTTATCTAAGCTCTGATAGAGAAACCAATGCCGGAGACTGTCCTCATAGCGTCCATTCTGCCAAGCTAGGATACTATTGTGCAGGACATCTCGAGAGAGCTGATCAGCGTGACTCAGATTGGAGAAAAAGAATATCCAAAGGAGAGCAAGCAGCTTAATAGGCATAGCCTGCTCCCAAGGACATGCTAAGCCATGAAACTAGCTCCTCTCCTCCAGCAGCTGGTGCCCTGTGTACAAGGAAACGAAAATTCCAGAATGCGCCCGATTTGAAATAGTTGTCCCATTGCAACCCAAGTCCGAGATCATGACGAGCAGAACTGACCTTCATACTTTCTGGTGAGTTCTCTTCTATGCGCTCCCGTTCTTCTCTCGCTAGACGTGTTTGCAGAATATGTGTGAAGTTTTGCATACCATTTTGAGGATAGATCTGAAGCCCAAGTTCAGCAACACCGCTCAGTACGAATTGAGTCGCGGGAAGCCAGGCACTGGTAGCAACACCAATCCCTTCGTGCAGAGGAATCTCTATCGCATGACGCCACTCCCACCGGCTACTGCGCCCAGCCTGGAAGTAAGGTGAGGCCTTGAGACTTCGGGATGAGCGAGATTGTCGCACGATGAGGCGATCGAAGCTCATCCGATAGCTTGACCAAGCGTTTGGCAAACGCAGGTCCAGTCCAAGCGACGAACTGTTGAAGTTATTGAATTCAATCGGCTGCCCACAATGTAAGCTCAGCGTCATTGAAGATTTTCGCCAGGAAAAGACCGCTGCTTGCCGAACATGTCCTAAGCTTCTCTGTACCAAGCTTTCAAATGGAATCGGTGTTTCTTCGACTGGTGCGCGCTCCAGGGAATGTGAGTTCTTCTCTGGACCACTGACTTCCTGAGCTTCTCCCGTAGAGGAGCCAAGTCCAAACAAAAGCCCTATACAGATAGCTAAAGGCCCATAGCACAGTCTCATGGCTAGAGTCCTCCAGGCGTTGGAATCTGTGGCTCATAGCAGCGAGTCGCAAATTCTATGTCCCAGGGGCGACTTAGCAGATAGACACCGCTTTCATCGAAGGCTGGATTCTGACAATACTGCGTACAGCGTGCTAGAACATCGCGAACTGGCACCTTCGCCTGAGTTAAGACGAGATCGCCCAAAGTGTCCGTCATGGATACATTCCGCTTTATCGATAGAATACCCGTAAGGCTCTTGGGGCCAATGGCAATGCGGCTGCGGTAGCTTAGGGAAAGGAAAAAGGGCAGCTCCGTGACGAGTCCAAGCTGCACAGTTCGATCGCTTGGCTGAAGGTTATGCTTTACAGGAAGGGCTGAAAGGAGTTCTGGCTCTCCATAGCCGAGAGGATTTGTGTCAATGGTCCGAAAGGCTAGGGAGGATGTCCCATCATTTTTTCCGCAATAGCTGTAGGCCTCATCTTTGCCAAGTGTCAATGTGTCGTTTGGGTGAAAGATCCAGAAGCCGGTCTCATTACGAACAATATCAACTTTATCCTGATCGTTCGTACCTGCAGGAGTCAGTACCTCAATCCTCTCAACGGTCACACCATTTTTCTGATCGTTATCGAGTTTTTGATAACTGGGATAATCAGGAAGTGCTGGTGAGGATTTTATTTCTACAGGTCCAAGGACGATTTTTGTGGGGGTAAAGATGCAGGAATTCAAGGTCGCATCAGAGGAATTCAAGGTCGGGCACCACACGAGCTGACTCCGACTAGGCAAAAGACTCTCGGTGAGTGGGAAGCTATCATAGACCAAGGCTGCGGCAATGCGGGGATTCTGACTTTCGTCAAGGACTTGATCTAAAGTCTTTCCTAAAATAGAGCTGATCCGTTCTGCTGCTGAAGGATCTCGATAGTGCAAGACAATGAGAAGTGCCAAATTTTTATTGGAAGAAGCCCGGGCAGCTGCAATGCGAGCTAAAAACAGCTGACGCAAGCCGTTGACATTAAAATTACTGCTTTCAATGCAAAGATCGACTTCACTGTGGTCTATCTTGAGCCGGTCGATTTGAAAGCGGAGGTAGTCTGCATCAGGATTGTCACAGCTAGCAAGGACAAAGCTTAATTTTAAGGAGTCAGTAAAACGCAAGGCCAGATCAAAGCCAAGGGAAGTGACCACTGGATTTTTACGTGCCAAAGCACTCTTGACTAAAGAGCCCAAAGCATCTCTGCTCTCTGCATTCGTACAGACTTCCTCCGCCCGAGTGGGAACTGGTTCAAGACTCCAAATATCCTCCCCCTGAGTCGAGGCAAAGAGAGAACGGGAGAGCTCTTCGCCAGCACAGGGTTCATTTGCACCATAGAGAGAAGGATTCACCAGAGAAATAGGCGTCGTTGTCACATGTGCCTTGCTGCCCTCAACGGTATAAGGACGGCGAAGGCCAAAGGATACGACCTCTTCGTGGGACAACCCTGGAAAGGCATTACGCCCTTGCCACGAGACAAACTGGTTGCTTGCGTCAAAGAATCCGTACACGTAGAAGCTGCGATCGGGTGCTATCTCCGATTTACGAATGATGAGGGGAGTCTTTTGAAACTGATCTGAAAGCGTCCCTTCACTTTGAAAGCGAAGACGCAATGCAAGCGTCTCAGGAGGGCTGGAAACAGCGAGACTGAAGCTTCCACAGCGTCGATCAGCACCACAATCGAGGGGCTGATGTACTTGAACAAGAGGAGCCTCGCTGACAAGAACCCATGGTTGAGCATCCAAGCTATATTCAAAAGCTGAGGTATCACGAATACGTTCCGTAGTCCTAATATTGTAGAAAACATAGAGGGTCGCTTCGCGTTCGAACCAATAAGCTTGAAAGACAGAAGCCTCAGTTTGAATGCGTCCAAGCTCGACCTTGTTGTGACAGCCGAGTAGACATGCAAGCATCAGCATAACAATGTTAAACCGTCTTCCCAAACGCTTGACCCTCTTGCCAATGAAAGCGAAATAGTTGCTTGCCACAGGTTCTCATGACATCGAGCACCAGATGAGGATCAGCCGTTTCTGGCATAGACGAATTCATCTGGACTTGGTACGAAGGCGGCAAGATCTCCCAAACCAAAGCCTGATCCTCGGGTGCGAGGGTTGAGAACCAGTGTGCTAACGCTCGCCCATCACAGCTAAGGAGAATATTCTGTGCCTTTTCTGGGGCCAGATTTCGCAAAAGATCGGGATAAAACAACGAACGAATCCAGGGCTTTCGGCCGTCTTTGCTAAGTTTTTGACGATCTTGAGGCGAAATATGTGGGAGCATCAGACTCAGGAGCATACTTGCATCGACCGGTAGAGAAGGGCCGAGGCTGGAAGGGCCTGAGACCTTCATAGGACCTCCTTCAAAAGCTCGGAGACCAGCCATTTCCCAGCCTTCGATACCTTGGATGGAGACACGGTTTTGATTCCAAAAGCTCTGGGCAAGACTGAATATAGTCTTTGGAGAGAGGTTGTCCAAAGTATCCTTCAGCAGACTAAAGGGCAACATAGCAATCAAGCAACGTTGGGACTCTAGATCCTGAGCTTCTATCATTTTCGAGAGATCTTCAGGACTGAAATAGCGAAAGAGCCGTTGAAGTCCGTGACCAAGAGCACAGGGAATCTGCCCTTGCGTAGCGAGTACCTTTTCTAGGATATCGAGCACATGGCGTTTTTGTTCGAGTGTAGGGTGAAAGCTTTGACTAAATCGTTCGAACTTTTCGGAAAGAAGCATATGTTCAGGTCCCATTCTGACTTGAATAGGCGCTGTCGAGGATACAAGGAAAAGACATATCGCAAGCGAAACAAAGTCCTCTGACTCTAGCCATTGGGTACATTTTTGGGCGATGAGCTCTTTATGCATTTCGAGCGAAGGACGCAGCCGCTCCAAGCGAAGGAGAAGAAGTTCTTCTTCTGTCGGTGCTCTCTCTGCGACAGGAACAGAATCAAGCTTCTCGGCTTCGCGCTCAAGCTTACGCTTGAGCATGATATGTCTGAGTTCAGCCTCCTTGCTTTCGACTCCAAGGCGTCGCCACGACCAAAGTCCCAGCAGCAAAGCAGACAAAAGTAGGCAAAAAAGCATGATCCAAGAAAAATGAGAGAAGATTTCTTGCATCAACTTTTGTCGAGAACTCAGGGGCTTAATAAGCTTTTTGTCATCCTGAATGGGTTTGGGCATTTTCATAGCCCGTACGTTCACCTTGAGGACCCCATTCGAGAGCTTTGTGCTGACCCTTTGGCTAAGATCGACAACTTCATGTTCTTTAAGGAGATCCTCATAAGCGTACTCGCAGCTCACAGCTGTGAGAAAATACTGCGCTTCGCTCCCGACACGGGTCTTGCCTTCGGTCGGAAGACCCGGAAGGACTGAGTCGCCTTGCAGAGTGATCACTTCGTGGCTTCCGTACACACATCCTCGCGGAAAGCATGCCTGCTCAGGACAGTCGCGTTGGAGTGTTGAGACAAAATCGGCCTGCAAGAGCCGAACTTGATCGATCAAGCTTTGCGGTATCTTTTCTTTGGGAATCTTTGCCGACTGTCCCTCAGCAAGAGTGCCGAGAAGGAGCCAACTAAGGAATGTTGCCAAAATTTTTTTCATAGCCAAACTCTCTCTTGGTAAAGATCGTAGCCCACTTAAAATATACGAATAATAACCCGTCGATGCAGACTCTTGATCTCCTCAGGGCTCAGCCCCTGAAGGACAGCTTCTGGCAAATGGCGCGTCTCACCATAAGATTCAACCCGAAGCTTTGATCCAGGAACACCGCCCTGCTCCAGAAAGTGGCGGATTTGATGAGCTCGAGCACTTGCCAATTCCCAGTTAGAAACAAATCGCCCCCCTGCCTTGATAGGCGTGTCATCGGTATGACCTTCAACAGCGAATTCGTACTTCGATGCATAGGGAGCGATCTTAACCATCAGATCATTCAGGATAGGTTTCCACCGCTCCTCAATAACTTCTGAACCCACAGGAAAAACCAAGCCTGAATTGAGCGAAATCTCAACACCTCTATCGCTGAGCTCGACTTTGATGAGCTCGTTAGTCCCCTGCTCAGTAATCTTCGCTTCGATGTCCTGCTTGATGCTTTTGAGTGTCAAAGCGGGAGCGCTACCACTCAAACTTTCTTGAATCTGCTCCATCCGGGCACGACTCACATCTGCCACGGTGAACATGGCGATAAAAAAGATCAAGAGGTTGGTGATCAGATCTGCGTAAGACAGCAGCCAGATCTCATCCGTCTTTTTACTCCGATAACGAAACTCATTCATATCAATCCCTCATATGCACCAGTTGACGAGTCGTCTTTTCGCAACGGGAGATGACATTGATTCGTTCATACATGAGCTTGCTCAAATAATTGGAAACAGGCCCTGCAACTCCTGCCCCAAACGTAATTCCATAGAGAGTAGCCAAAAGAGCCAGCGACATCGAAGAGCCAAGATCTGCATGACCAGCAGAGAAAGTTTTGAAGAGTTTGACCATACCTGTTATCGTACCCACCATTCCAAAGGATGGACCCAATTTAGCCATCATTTCCCAGTTATTGATGCTTGCTTCAAATTGATCAACTGCCAAGTGAGTCAGAGCGGTAAAACGATTTTCCGTATGGGCCTCGCTCACTCGGCCTGCAACCTGTTGCAAGATTTCGCGTGTCGTGGGCAGGTTGCTGCGCTCGGCAAGAGCCACTGCTTCTGCGCGCCGCCCCTGGATCCAGAGTTCTTCCAGCTGATGTCGTTCATCTTCCATCGCACTCGTCTGTTCACCAAAGCGCCCCACAAAAGGAATAAACTCCCGAAGTGCCACAAATGTCCGCAAGAAGTCGCGAGGCTTAGAACCCAGGAGAGTTGCACCCACCGATCCAAAGAGGATGATCAGCAGAGCTTGAGGATCGAAGTAACCGATACTGGTGGCCGGATTATGAAGAAAGCCAAAGGCTACCACAGCAATGATAAACGCTAGACCAAAAAGCTGCATCTTTCACTCTCCCTAGGATTAACGATCCAGCTCTCGGAGCTTGCGCTCGACCGAGGGATCAAATTCGATATCTTGAGCTGTCTCATAGCTTTCTAGAGCCTTTTCCTTCTCCCCTAAAAGCAAAAGCACTGAACCTTTGGCTCTCAAAAATTCAGGATGAGACGGGTAACGATTGAGAACTTTTTCAACTATAGCCAGGGCCAAGGAATAATTTCTCGCGCGCACGGCCTCATCCAATTTGATTCGCGCTTGGGAAAGGCTAACTTCGGGGGCCTTGGTATTCTCCGTGAGACCTTTGGCTAAATATGCATTGAGCATCAAAAAGTGGCTACTGTCACTCACACTTGGAGCTGGCAGGACAGGTTCTGGTCCACGCTTTTTCATGTCAGCAGGTTTCGCTTCATGCTCGATCACAATTCGCTGCCCAGACGAAAGCACAGGAATTTCAACTTCTGTATAGGTTTTACCGTCATTCCAGCGAGCTTTGATTGTCCGATCCCCGGTACCCTGCTCCCTAGGAAGGGGAGTCTCTCCCTGATCGACAAGGGCTTCGTCAATCACTACTGTGGGATCAATCAGGTAATGCGTATAGGGTTTTTCACTGGTCGAACAGGCTCCAAGAAAGAGACTGCTCATACCAAAGATAAATTTAGACCTCATACATGAACCTCCTTTACCAGCTGAGTCCAACACCAAACGTGCCACTTGTCCCCAAAAAGGCGTTGGCATAGAATTTTTCTGGCCTTGCAAACAGAGGATACTTCACCATAAGTACGACATTGACCAGGGGATCCCCAGAACTATTCTCTGCCGATGAGGACACCGAGCGCGCCAGTAGCTGCGGCGTATTGAATAAAAGCTTGCCCCCTACCAGGGCGTTCTTAAGCTCAGGAAAGGCTTTAAAACTGACAAATCCAAATCCAAGAACAGGATCTGTGATTTGAAATGCTAGGCCAGACAGATATTGGTTGCTACTCCCCCACTGTTGCATATAGCTGTAGCCGATGTGTGCGCTACCCCCACCAAGAGGATTGAGTCCAAGATCCCAATGACTATGTAAGATGGCATCCCCACGAGCCGAGCGTTCCGCGAGACGGGACTGACTAAAAGATTGAAGGGAACGAGCAGACCAGTCGATCCGGGCATCAATCGTATCCGCAAAGAGCACTTGACTTGTCTCCAGCGAAACAATGCGAACGCTGAGACTTAACCCATCTGCGACAACCCAAGCGGCAGCCTTGGGAGGCGAGGAGCTTTGAGCGTAAATACGTCGCACATCTTCAAGGTCACTCATACCTGAAGAATAGATCGACTGGCGTTCACTCGTCGTATACTGAACCTGACAGGCTTCACACACCTGGATAGTCACTCGAAGTCCTTGCTGCAAAGAGCGAAGAACCTGGCTTTTGAGAAGCTTGGGATCCTCTTGTTCCGAGCTGACCTCCACGAGAGTCAGGGGAGTCAGCTGAGCCTTGTCGATGACTCGATCCTCGAGAGCTTCCCGCAATTTTTCTTCAAGCCGTATGAGATTCTCCTGCATGTGTTCTTCAAAAGCCCATGCCTTCTGGGCTAGTCCTGCAAGCAGACAGAGAAACAGGAGTTGCATCATAGGATGACTCCAAAATCTATGCCGTAGCTATCTATCGTATCTGTGAAATTTTTGTTGCTGTCCTGATTGAGAAAGCTTTCGGCAAAGAGTCCGAAACGAAAGAGCTCTGTAAGGCGCACCTCGAGACCAAGCGTCAAGCTCACATTTTGGGAACGGGGGCGACTTTCTTTGAGCAGGCTCCTGGCAGCAATAACACCAGGACTGAGAGCATCATTGTTCTCAAAAAACAAGGCGCTGTTGCCATCTATATTCCAATAGCCAAAGCCAATAAATCCAAAAATATTTGGGGCTATAAGATCGATCGTCTCGTGATCCCATAGACGATAGATGCGGCTCGAAACTTGCTGTGCATTATATTCTCCAGGCAAAGAAGCAAAGCCGAGCTGGAAATCAGCCATCCACTTCCTTGCGGCATCGCTCATGGCTTCCACTCCGACTTGTCCCCAAACAAAGGGCAGAGCCGTGATATTGCTCGAGGTAGTTTTCAAGATGTTAGCGCGAAGTCCTGCTAGCAGGTGCCATCGACGGCGTCCCTGTAGGATTTCGATATATTCCTGGCGAGTATCTTCGACAGAACTCAGGCGCTTTGCGACTCTCAAGAGCGGGGGATGGCTCGAATTAGTGACGAGGCTCTTAGTCGCAACAATCTGATTCTGAGCAAAATCAGTGAGGTAGGCACGCAAATGCAGCTCACTGCCACTGGCCTCAAGATCGAGGTAGAGACCATAGGGGGCCTCCTGTTTGGCAATCTCCAAAATTTCAGGAATGGCGGCCCCTTGGGCCAGCAGTGTCTGCCTCGAACTGGAATAGCTCGTCAGCTCCAAACAGCTGCCACAGTAAGTCATCACCAGTCCTGTTTGCGGGTTTTTTAGGAGAAGATTATAGAAATGATTCTCTAAAAAGCTAGAAAGCTGCTGATTGAGCCCAAGTGGTGTACTGAGTCGCATCAAGACAACTTTTTGTGGTGCTCCTGGAAGCGGGGCTTGCCGAGTCCATTGATAAACAAGCTCATCAAGTAGATCGGCTGCCATCAGATGCAGCTGCATCGCTTGGGCTGCTCGAGTTCTTTCACTCATGTGGCTGAGCTCATCTGCAACTCCTCGTGAACTCAATGCCCAGAGGAGGATCATGAACATGATGATACGAGCTAGAGCCATTCCACTCCCTCCTGCGTGCAGAGGGCCGAGCGAAGAACTTGACTTGCAAGCGCTGGACGAAGGATGAGGATTCTACCTCCCAGTGGTCTTTTGATGGCTTCCGGGCAACTTTTACTTAATTGGTCCGGACGAATCTCCGTAGAACTTCCCCAAGCTGCTTCGGCTGCTTTGATGCGAAATCCCAAAGCTGCCAGCTGAGCTTTGAGAGCATGCCGTATTTTTGCGTTAGTGGCATCAGGTGAGCTCATCACATAAACTTCCCAGCTGTGATTTTGCCAATTCCTTTGCTTCAATCGCTCGGCAATCTGAAGGCTGAGCGATTCCGTGTTCGCATAGAGCTGATCGAAGCTTGGCTCACGCAAGTCCCTGGGCAAGATCCTTGAGCGACAGTGTACGATCGTATCTGATGATGGAAGATCCAGTTCGGCCCGCAAACTATACGGCGATTCTAGGGCACTACGCCGTCCATCGACAGTGCTCTCCTGACAATCAAGCTGACCAACTTCCGTGCTATAAAAAACGTCTCGACTCTGCCGTGGACTTGGCATCACCAAGAACATCATCAGCCATGCACCGAGCAAGAGGGCTGTCATGGCACCTCCCCTTTTGGATCTTCAGGCTTGAGGCTGAGCGCCACGGCGTCAAAAGCAATGCGACTAGCAAACTGATAAAAATCGGTACTATTCGCTGAGCTATTGGAATTACTATCATCTTGTTTGTCGACGAGATGACGCCCCTCAGAATAGAGCCAATAGCCCCACCCTTGATAGGTACGAAACAGGGCACGAAATTCACCTCGGCGCAAAACATAGCCACGCTCGTCCAGCACTTGAATGTCAACAATGTACCAACTATCGCTGCAAGCTGGGTAAAATCCCAAGCTCATCCATAGCATGGTTGTCTCAAATCCAGACGAGCGTTCGGGGAGGCTGCGCAGTTCAACGAGCATGCGCAGCGATGCAGGAGCAGCGCTTGCCGCCTTTTGACCTTCATCTTCATCCCTCTCAGCTTGGGAATCCTCGGTCGAGACCTTGCCATTGAGACGACTAAGAAGGCTGCTCATATACTGACAAAACTGTGGAGCAGGTCGAAAGCCGCCATTCACGGGTTTCCATCGACACTCTACGCTAAAGTCTCGCTTTGCAAGATCGACCTTATGAAAGTCGAAACTATAGCGATCGTTAG
>CANGNB010000075.1 GCA_947454545.1 Oligoflexaceae bacterium | reverse complement strand
GGTCGATGCCAGAGCTAAGGGGCTGAAAAGAAAAACAAATAAGGAATCTGATGGAGCGTAAAAAAGTCGTTCGTCTGCCAGTGTCGACCTTTGAATATCGAAAATAGGTATATATTATTGGATGTTGCATATTGAACTATCGTTTTTCCGTGTAGGAGTTCTTCCGCGAAGTTTCAGAGACTCCTATTTATAATTTATAAAACAGGGGGTTATAGTGATCTTTGAGGGGGGATGCAAGTCGAGCTCAAGAGGATAGGCTCTCGCTGGGCGTCAGGTAAGTGCGTGGCAAACACTTGATCTCTGCTCGCAGTCTGCTAAGTAAGAGAACAGAAACTTAAAGTCTGCGTTCGCTTATTGAGAAAGGTCCTTGTGAGTCATCTTCGAGTCTCAGAATATCATGCGCATATTTATTTTCACGAAGGCACAAGAGCCTCGGCATTGCAGCTCAGGGCTGCGATCGAGGAGAAGTTTGGAAAGGCCCTGATTTTGCATAGTGTAGCGGAAGGACCACGAGGTCCGCATGTATGGCCTATGTTTGGCGTGGATATTCCGGTCGGTCTTTTGACTGAGGTCTTGGAGTTGCTGTTTTTTCGAAGGGGACCCCATAGCGTCCTCGTGCATCCGGTGACCGGAGACGACCTGCGCGATCACACCCAGCATGCGCTGTGGTTGGGAACGCCGTTGCCCCTGAACCTTGGGGTTTTGAACGGGAGCCAAGCGCAAAGCTTGTAAAGTTTACAACAAAGATAACACAGGATCTCAAGAGAAAAGATCCTTTCTGGGAGAGTAGAAGATGTGGATGATGGCGAAGATTATGCGGAGCTGCTTAGGTCTCACAACAGTTCTCGCAGTCCTTACGGCCTGTCACAGTTCCGAGCCACGGGGAGCAAACAGTCGCCTGGCCGAGGCGCAGGAAAACGAATCGTTCTTTCCGCTCGCTATCCCAGCTTTTGATCGCCTGCGCAGCCAGTCCGGTGGGAATCATCCCCAAAGCTATGCAGCGAGTGCTCTGGATGGCAGTCTTTTTACCGAATTTGTCGGGACCTACGGGACTGAGCAAAGTTTCATACACCTGGATCTGCAGACGGGCACGATAGATATGAGGCGCAAAAGCGCTAACCCCACTGTCGCTGAAGTACAGAGTTTGCTCCCACCCTCTCAGGGTGGTTCCTACTTTGCCTATCAGGAGGCCCTGCAGAGCATGAAGGAAGTCTTAGCTCAGGTGGGAGCTGGAGCAGCCGAAGAGGCGTTGAGTCGTCTGCTGACGGCAATCCGTGATCAGGATAGCGCGGATGAGATTCGCTTAGCTAATTCGGCTTTGCCTCTTGTCTTGAGCCAAAAGCTGCATGTGAATGTGGATTTCAAAGTCAAACCCAATCGTGAGCTTATGGCGTCTGTCTGTGATAGTTCCCAGTGTTACACGACCGAGCGCTTTGGTTTTCCTGGAGCGACAGGATTATTGCAGCTCGATCTCGCTTCGCCCAGCGCGATGCAGAATCTAGATACAGCCTATCTTTCGCTAAAAATCGTGCCGGCAGGTGCGGAGTGGACAAGCAAAGTTTTTGAAATCAATAAAGTCCTGAAAGCTGAGGTCTTCGCTAAAGTGCAGGCTTATGCGCCTTATCAGCAAACTCTCGGAAGCCAAGGATCGATCTATCTGGTCTATCGCGCGAGGGAGCCTTCGCAACTGCTCTATCGGTGGGTCGATGCTCAAGGTCGCACCGTGTCAGAAGGTATGCAAGCCCTCGCAGCTTCTCCTGAGAATGGTCTGCCTGGGAATACCTCTGTGGCTTATAGTTTGCCTCTCGATGCCGCCCCAGGTGCAGCCTTGCTGTGGGTGCGGCTGATAGGAAAAGACGGCTCTTGGGACCGATTTGATGCCGAGTTCAAAGGGAGCAGTACCTTCGTTGCGCCCTAAGGCCCAGAGAGTTCAACTGGCGTGAGGCAGTTTTTGTTTGGCTAAGGTTCGAACCTCACGTCTGAGAATTTTACCGACAGCACTTTTGGGTAGGCTCTCCACGAAAATGATCTCAGCGGGGCGCTTGTAGTTGGTGAGAGTCTGACGGAGCTTTTCGGCTAGGGCTTCCACGGTTAGGCTGGGGTTGAGAGGCACGGCATAGAGGACGACCTTTTCGCCGGTTTTGCTGTCAGCGACACCAATCGCGGCACACTCGAGCAGCAGTCCCGTTTCCAGAGCTCTGGCTTCGACCTCATTTGGATACACATTAAAGCCCGAAACCAATATCATATCTTTTTTGCGATCGACGATTTCAATCAGACCGTCGGCAGCGATCGTGGCGATATCTCCGGTCATCAAAAAGCCGTCATCAGACATAACCCGAGCGGTCTCTTCGGGATTACGAAAGTAGCCGCGCATGATCTGAGGACCCTTAGCTAAAAGCTCGCCGCGGACTTCAGGTCCGGCGCCAAGGGGCAGATCGTTTCCATCTTCATCACGTAGCTTTAAGAGAGTCTCAGTGAGCGCATAGCCCGCGACGCCCGAGCGTGGATGGCGTGGGTCGACTAGCGTTAGGAGCGGACTGGCTTCTGTCAGGCCATAGCCCTCGGTGATAGGGGTTTTGGTCTTTTCAAACCACTCTTTGCTCACATCAGGAGATGTTGCCATCCCCCCCGCAACGACCACAAAATCCTTGGCGAGGTTCAGTTCGGTGACTTTAGGATGGGTGAGAATACCTTTGAGCAGGGTATTGATGGACGTCATCAATAGGATATCGCGCCTTTGCAAAAGCTTGATCACAGCGTCCAACTCTCTAGGGTTCGGTAGAGTCACCGTTCCCGCGCCACCTGCAGCACTGGTGAGCAGGCAGCACATCAGACCATAGACGTGGTAGAAGGGAAGGGGGTGGAGGCAAAGGCTATTGATGGGGCCAGGCACTTCCAACATTTCAATGGGTTTGCGTTCAAGATCTTGATTGAGCCCCCGCATCGACTGCTCAATGTTACACACCATTCCATAATGGCTTAAAATAGCCCCTTTTGAGATTCCGGTCGTCCCTCCTGTATACTGGAGAAAAGCGACATCTTCCGGGGAGACTGAAGTTTCCATATCCTTCAAACTCACCAGGGCCGAGGCGCTCGGTGTTCTGAGGAGGCTTCGAAAGCTATGGATGATAAGGTGCGAAGGGAACCGATAGGGGGGGATCATACGCTTCACATAGCGAACCGCGGCATTGACGATCCAGCGCTTCGGTAAGGGTAAAAGATCGCCGACTTCCGTAAGAACCACTTCCTGAAGCTTGGGCGTGTTTGCTTGAGACGAGGCTTGCGCGACATTGACGAGAGTAAAGAGGACTTTGCTCTCTGAGTTGTTGAGCTGAAATTCAATCTCGCGTGTCGTATAGAGAGGATTGCAGTTTACAACAACGAGCCCTGCTTTCAAAATACCGAGGACTATAGGAATATACTGGGCGAGATTGGGAAGCATGACTGCGACGCGATCCCCGCGGTTCAGAAAAGGACGCTCGATCAGATAGGCAGCAATCTGCTGAGCAAGCTCGTCGACTTCGCCAAAGGTAAGGCTGTGACCTAGACATTCGATCGCATATTTATGATGGGATATGCGGACGCGTTCGTTCCAAAGCTTGAGAAGGGTGTCTAGGCCTTTTAGGTCGAGGCTTGTGGCGCGTCCGAGCTGTTCGAGACGTTGAGTCCAAAAGGTAGCGACTTCTTGATCGGTGAGACGCGTCGTCTGCTTAGATGCATTCATGCTCACTACCCTTTCGAAGTTGACCCTCTTATCTTACCACAAAAGCAGGGGGGGGCTAGGGGGAGGGTGGACTTCAACGATCTCTATCCCCTGAGAGTGAAAATCGAAGTAGAAGGGGAAGGGTCTTGTGCGTATGATAAGCCCTCGAAGACAGGGCTTTGGCATGGGAGAAGGAAGCGCTATGAAACAAAGTTTACGACTCTTGAGTTATGGGATAGTTTGCCTTGTAGGTCTGGCCTGTAAACCTGTGGCGACTTATCAATCCCAGAGAAGCTCTCGTTTTGAAACGTCGCGCATGTCCCAGGAAGAATCAGATGCTAGTGTTGATAGAAAAGTGGAGGCTGAAAAGCCTGCCCCTCAGGCTGAGGAGATGAAGAAGATGGAAGAAAAGGCACCAGGAACTGCGGTTCCAACTGTGGAGCCCCGTTTTTTTGCTTATGCAGCGAGTGGTAATGGACAATTGCATGTGCTGAGCTTTCAAGCAAAAACCGGATTTTTGAAAATCGAAAAAACCTTGAACTTGGGCGGCAAAGCTCCGAGCTTTTTGGCTTTCGATCCCACGCGTGGTTTTTTGTACGCAGCAAATGAAGCTCCAGGCTCCGGGGGCGTCATGGCCTTCGCTGTGAATCGCACCAATGGCGATCTGAGTCCTCTCAATGAGGTTCCCTCCAACTCTGACGGTCCGACCCATGTCGGCCTCGATAAAGCTGGGAAATATCTCTTTGCCGCCCACTACAACACGGGGATGCTGTACGTGTATCCGATCCAGGCTGATGGTCGCATCGGTAATCCCCTCACACAGGTAGCAGCTGGGGCCAACGCTCATCAGGCTTTGCTTATGCCAGGAGCTTCGCGCCTCTTGGTGCCATGTTTAGGGGCTCAGAACCTGGTGTCCTATCCGTTTCAGGCCAATGATGGCTCACTGGGTAGCCCGCAAAGGCTGGCTATTGCCAACGGAGCGGGTCCTCGGCATGTCGCGGCGCATCCCAAGCAGTCCTGGGTCTACTTGGTCAATGAGCTCAACAGCACAGTTCAAGCTTTGAGTCTTTCAGCGAATACGCAAGAGCTTAATCTGATTGGGGGGCAAGTCTCGAGTCTCAAATCACCCGTCAATGGCAACAAGGCCGCAGAAATCCATGTCTCTGCTGATGGGCGCTTTGTCTATAGCTCCAACCGTGGCGATGATTCGATCGCCCAGTTTGGGATAGCTACGGATGGAAGTCTGAGCTTGCAAAACACCTTTAAGACAGGCGGGCAAACGCCCCGACATTTTTCCATCGATCCGACCGGAGCGTGGGTCTTGGTCGCCAATCAGGACAGCGGTACTATCACGGTTCTGGGGGTTGATGCGAATAGTGGCAACCTCAAGCCGGTTTCACAGAGTCTGAGCGTACCTGGAGTCCAATTTGTCGAAGTGATCGATCTCAATCAGATCGCCCCTTGAACCTCTAAAGAATCCGAGATGAACCAGGACTAGGGAGCGTTAAGATGCCTCGTCGAACCAAAGAGAGCGAAGAATTAACGCTCGTTCTGGGACCCGAACATCAAGCCCAAGGACAGTTTGATGAGGGAGCTCTCACCGAGCAAAAGATGATTGGGTTTTCCGGAGAAGGCTCGACTATCAATCGACTCGGTCCTCTCTACTATTGGGCTTGGGGTTGTGTTCACAGGCCTGGGGCCACAGTGCCCTTGCATCCGCACCGTGGCTTTGAGATTTTCAGTTACCTTTTGGCAGGTTCGCTCGAGCATCGCGATTCCTTGGGACATCGCAGTGTTCTCCATGCGGGTGGGCTCCAGCTCATGCAGACCGGATCGGGTCTGGAGCATGAAGAGGAGTTTTTAAACATCCCTGGAGCAGGTCTCCAGATCTGGCTGGACCCCGATTTTCGGCGGCAGATCGAAGAGCCGCCGCGTTTTTCAACTTTCAGCGATACCGACTTTTTGCGTCTTGATGCGAAGGGGGCCAAACTATCGAATTGGGATAAAAGCCTGACCCATCGTAAGCTTATCCTTGGTCCTCAAAGCCCTGTTGTTCTGCAGACACCTGAGGTCTTGATGGAAGATCTCTGGCTTGCTCCTCAGCAGAGAATAGAGCGAGAAAGTTTGCCGCTCAGAGCCTGGTCAGCGATTGTCCTGGAAGGTAAAGGTACATGGCGCGTGCGCGGTCATGAGCGCAGCATGCAAAGAGGCGATTACCTGGTCCTACAGACTAGTGCGGAGAGCCATAAGAGCGAAATTTTTAGTGGTGAAGACGGGCTGCATCTCGTCTGGATAGAGGTTCCGGTGAATCCTCCCTATCAGCTTTTTCCAAAGCCTCGGGGAGGAAAACGCTCCTAAGGGCACAAGCAATCGAAACTTTTGCTTCGCTCAGCTTTTGCAGTCGTCCGCGAGGTGCTTTAGAATCGGGCGGTACTTCAGAGAGTCGCCAGCTTTCTCAGCAGCTTCGAGAATAGCCGGGCAGATTTTGGCCTTAGCCTTTTCTTCAGCTTGCTTGAGATAAAACACAGTCAAAGCTTTGATATCTTCGGCATCAATACGACCATTTTGATTACTGTCCGCCAAAAGAAGGACGACGCTTTTGACAGTTTCCTTGAGGTTGTCGAGCTCAGGACCTGGGTCGATTTGACCGTTTTTGTTCGTGTCAAATTGATCAAGGATCTGCTGTTTGAGGTCTTGCAATTTTTTCAAAGCATCTTGAATAACGCCGCCAATTCCTTGGTGAGCAGGGGTTGTTGGTTCGTCTTGAGCTTGAAGTTGAATGGCTTCGACGAGAGCCAAGGCATCGATGTCCATTTGAGTTTGAAAGTCTTGGCTTTCCGCACGGAGAGGTGCGTGGGCAAAGAGAACACTAAGGCCGATAAGGGCGAGATACTTTTTCATAGGGTGCACTCCTGGAGGATGATTTCTCTTGAGCATAGTCCACTCCGCAGTACTTGTCATG
The DNA here is from genome assembly GCA_947454545.1 of Oligoflexaceae bacterium. Lineage (GTDB taxonomy): Bacteria > Bdellovibrionota_B > Oligoflexia > Oligoflexales > Oligoflexaceae > Oligoflexus. Next base: position 8,005 of record CANGNB010000075.1, on the reverse strand, counting down.
AAAATTTGTGAGTCCAGTGTGGCTGGTCTTGTGTCCTAGCTCCTTTTAGTTTGAGAGGTAAAGGCTTATAGAACGGAGCTCGTTGTCGCCTAATTGATAAAATGGTTTTCGATGATAGGGGCGACCAGACACTTCATTCAGTTCAGGGTACTGGGTGTTTCTAAGCCTTGTTGTCTCGACGGGACCGTGACAGTTTTCGCAGAGGTTTTCATACAGATCGGAGCCGCTTCTTAATTCAGGTGAGGGTGGAACTAAAACGGCGGGATCTTGGATGGGGAGAGGTTTTGGGTTGTCGTTGGAGCTACTACAAGACATCAGGGTTGTGAGTAGACCTAGGAAAAGACTTTTATTTATAGACATCATAGAATGACCCTCCAGGTCACATAGAAAAATATTTCGAGGTGTGCTGCAAGAGGTGAAATTGAATAGGAGTTATCTCTCAATCCAATATCATAGGAACTGGTTAAGAGAAGAACCCTCACGCTTTTGAACGTAGGTGACTAGAAGCAATTGGCACAGGCAGGGCTCTTTACTCTCAAAAAATCAGTTCGAGCGAGAGGGCTTATCTCTTGATCCAAAAAAGCAGTTTTGGTACTTAATAGAGTTATGGCTAAAATTCAGTTATATGATGATGGAATGGCATTTGAAGCCTTGCTGCTAAAGGCAACTCGGCCGACTCGTCTCGTGTTGTTTGCGGTAGGCAGCGGAGGCAATCCTGAACGGCATCTGCATCTTCTCACTGCGCTAGTAGAGGCTGGTTGTACAGTTATCGCTCCGTATTTCGAGCGACTTATGTCGGCGTACCCTACTGCGTCCGATTTGGGTCTTCGCGCACGTAGACTGCAGATTGCCTTTGATCGTATTGCTGATACAGATTTACCTGCTGTTGGTATCGGGCATTCTATCGGGGCCACATTATTGTTAGCAATGGCCGGAGGACAGATTTGGATTCGAGAAGATGATAACCTCCCCATCAGAGAAGAGAAGAGTCTTAAGAAACTTGTTCTCTTAGCGCCACCAACAGGTTTTTTTCATGCGCCAAATGCTTTGAGTGCAATTACAATCCCAATTCAGGCTTGGGTTGGTACATTAGATTCCGTTACTCCACAAAAGCAAATGGAATATCTGAGAGACCATCTACCTACCCAAGTGTCATGTGATCTACGCATTATCGATGGGGCAGGGCACCTTTCTTTTTTGAACACTCTTCCGCCACACATTAAGGATCCAATGATTCACCGAGACGCATTCTTGAACACTCTCGCTGTGGAGGTGTGTCGCTTCACCTTGGGTTGAACCTTAAACATCATTCTGGAACCTCTTGTAAAAGGAACCAGTTTTTAGGTGTTCTGAAGGATGATAGCGACTAAAGGAACGCTGAGCCCCAGGACTAAGAGAGTCCCTATCAGAATCGGATTTTGATGCTGACGCTTCACCCAGTTTCGATAGCTTTCGGTGTCGAGAAAAAAGACACATGAGCAGACCCATAAACCTAGAGCACAGACGGCTATAAAGAATGGTAGCCAATTCATAACTCTTTCCTCCCCTCTCCCTTTGGGTCGGTAGACTTTGTAAAGAGCTTGAAGGCTAGATAGAGACTTTCGATAAGTTCTTGGAAAGCATCGCACAATGATGCAAGTCTTGGCGTGCTAGGAGGCGCTCGTAAACAGCGAAGTGAAAGTGGCATCAGTGTTTGCCGGAGGTTTTTACGTAAGTTTATGAAACAGAGGAGCAATCTACTTTCGCGGCAAGTTCGCCTGTGCAAAAGCGGTAGAAGTCTTGGAAAATGTCTGGAAATATGGAGCGGGAAACGGGTCTCGAACCCGCGACCTTCGCGTTGGGAACGCGACGCTCTAGCCAACTGAGCTACTCCCGCGATCGAATATTTGTGGTATCAAGGAATGGTGAGTTTAGTCAAGTATTTGCCCTCTTTGTTTTTATGGCATGGAAGAGGGGCTATTGAGAGGGAAAGCCTATGTCAAAATTTTGCACGCTCTTGGCCTTGCTCAGTTCGCTGTGGCTCTGGGGCTGTGACAAAGATCCCTCTCAAGTGGGGACTTTGCGGACACTTCATCATAGAACCTCCAGTACTGGGAGTGTCGCCCTTAAAGATCTCACCAGCAATCGCGAGCTTCAAGCTATTGGCACCGATGCTTTTGGAGCTATCTATCAGTTGCCGCTGAGCGATCAGATCACTGAGGTGGCTCTGCTCGAAGAGGGCGAAGAGCGCGAGCGCTACCCACTGCCCGTGGGTCCTCGCGAACTTTGGGTTTTTGGTGGCAGTGAAACCGTCTATAGCCAAGCTCCGGTCGCTCTGCCTCAAAGTCCTGAAGAGATCGTCATCTATTTTGCAAGCCCTCCCGAAGATGCTGCCGGCTGGGGCCTTCATGTGTGGAATCAGACGACAAAGGAGGCGTGGACACGTTGGGAAGAGCCGTTAGCTTTGGCCGATGGGGGTATCTATGGCTCTTACGTGCGGCTCGTGCCGAGCGCACGCGGGGAATATTCGGCTCATCCCCCAGCACTTGCAGAGTTTCCAGAAAGTTTGGGTTTGATCGTTCACAAGGGCGATACGAAGGCAAATGCTGAGGACCTTATCTTGAAGCCGCAGGCAGGGCCTCAGCTTTACTTTCTAGGACAAGGGCAAAACCAGCTGGCCTGTACGCCTGATCTGAAACCCTGTGAGAGTGAACCTACTGTCAAAGGGGCGGCGGCTCATTGGGTCGGAGGCTATGAACTGCTTTGGAAAGTCAAACATCGTGAAGCAGCGCGCTATGTCTTACTTGGTAGCAAAGAGGGAGGTTTAGAAAAGGCACCTCTCCAGCAGCAGCTGGCACGCTCCGTCATCAGCGAGCTTGTTCCGCAGCGCGGTGTGAGTCCTTATCTCGCGTCCATGCCGCATCTTCAGGGGTTTACTCGCTTTTCCCTCAATGAAAATCTTGATCGCCAGCGTCTGCTCAAGCAGCAGCTGATCGTCGCCGCCTTGAGCCCGAAAGGGCGCCTTTTAGAAGCAACGCGCGTTCAGATCGGTGGGGTCTTAGACGAGATTTTTGCGACGGAAGAAGCTTTGGGTTTGAATCTGCAGGGTGCTAAGCCCAAGCTTTCTGTCTGGGCACCGACAGCTCAGGACGTCAGCTTAAAGCTCTATGATGCCCAGCAAAACTTTTTGCAAAGCTATCCGATGCAGGAAGATAAGGGTGTCTGGAGTCTTGCACTGCCTTTAGCTTGGGTGCAGCAGAGACTTTACTATCGCTATGAGGTGAAAGTTTTTCATCCCCAGACTGGGGTCGTTGAACGGACGGAAGTCACCGACCCTTACAGTGTAAGTCTCGCTCGTGAGAGTCGCTTGAGTCAGCTGCTCAATCCTACCGACCCTGATCTCAAGCCGAAAGCTTGGGATAGCTGGCAAGCTGAGTATCGGGAACCAACAGATCGCGTCTATTACGAAGTTCATGTGCGCGATTTTAGTAGTCTCGATCGCAGTGTTCCCCAAGCGCTGCGGGGGCGTTATGGGGCCTTCACCCTCAACGGGCAAGAGGGGCGAGCTCTTTCGCTTGGGATGCGGCATCTCAAGACTCTGCAGCAGGCCGGTCTTACCCACATTCAGCTCCAGCCTGTGTTTGATTTTGCTTCGGTCAAAGAGGGGAGAGACGAAGCTCTCGATCTCGAAGATCCTTTTGCCAAGCTCTGTACTCCGTTGGTGAGTGAGACGAGTTCGGCCTGTACTTTAGGAACAGGGCAAACCATAGCGGAAGCCCTTTCCGCTTGGCCTTCGGAATCTGAGGAACGTAGCTTTTGGCTCAAAGAGTTTGGGGACGTGGATGCCTATAACTGGGGCTACGATCCTTGGCACTATGCTGTGCCAGAGGGCAGTTATGCGGTTGAAGCCGAGGGGGCCAAGCGTATCCTTGAGTTTCGCGAAATGATCCAAGCCCTGCACGAGACAGGCCTCGAAGTGGCTTTGGATGTTGTTTATAACCATAGTTTTGCGTCGGGGCTTGCGCCGAGCTCGGTCTTAGATCGCTTGGTTCCTGGCTACTACCATAGGCTCGATCCGATAACAGGCGCTGTCGAACATTCGACCTGCTGCGAAAACCTAGCCAGTGAACGCAGTATGATGCAAAGGCTGATGATCGATAGTCTTAAGTTTTGGGTTGATACCTACAAAATAGATTCCTTTCGCTTCGATCTGATGGGGCATCACCTCGTGTCCAACATGAAGGCTATCCAAAAGGCTTTGGGACCTCGTGTCTATCTGTATGGGGAAGGCTGGAGTTTTGGAGAGATGGCGAAGGGGGCTCGAGGGCTAGAGGCGAGTCAGCTGGGCGTTCGAGGCCTTGGGATCGGGACTTTTAACGATCGCCTGCGAGATGCCGTGCGCGGGGGAGGACCCTTTGCGAGTGGGCGGCTTTTAGAGCAGCCGGGTGTGTTACAGGGACTGGGTTGGAGTGAGCAGAGCTCGCAGGAGCAAAAGCAGGAGGCTCTGCATTTTCAGGATCTGATACGGCTTGGGTTGCTCGGTACTCTGGCAAAAGCTGAGCTGCGAACAGCGGATGGTCCGTTGCACAAGGGCGAAGAGCTGGATTATCAGGGGCAAGCCGCAGGCTATGTCACTCAACCTTCCGAGGTCATCAATTACGTAGAAAATCATGATAATTTGACTCTTTGGGATCAAAATCAGCTGCGTTTGCCGCTGGAAACCTCGGCGCAAGACCGGGTGTCGGTGCAGAGTCTGAGTCTGGCTCTGTCCTTGCTCAGTGCTGGGGTTCCGTATCTTGAGATGGGGACTGAGATTTTGCGATCAAAGTCTTTATTTCGCGATGCTTTCAATGCAGGGGATTGGATCAATGGGATCGATTGGACTTTAGAAACGCAAAACTGGCGTAAAGCTTTACCTGAAAGCAAAGCTGAGGATAAACAGCTGCTGAGCAAGGTTGCGGGACAGCTGCCTCCAGCGAGCCAAGCCATGATGCAGGAAAGCTTAAAGGCCTTTACCAAGCTCTTGAAACTGAGGCAGAGTTCGCGCCTCTTTCGCTTGAGAACAGCGGCTGAGATTCACGAGCGCATGGAATTTGTGCCAGGGACCGAAGCTGAGCCCGGCGTGATCGTCCTAAGATTGCTTGATGATCGATGTGGGCAAGAGGATTTGGATCCGAATTGGCGCGAGCTGCTGCTCGTCTTTCAGATGCGCGATAAGCCCTTTCTCTTGAAAGATCCCGGGCTGCTGGTGGAACACCCTCTTTGGCAAGGGCAGGTGAGCAAGCAAGGGCAGGCGCTAGCGATAGGGCCGCGACGCTTGGCTGTTTTAGGGCTTAAACAAGCGGCAACAGACCCTTGCAGCCCTTGAGAGGGAAGCAGGGAACTCTTTAGCTGCGGCTGGCTTTTTTGCGTGCGGCTGTTACCTTGGCTTTGGCCTGTGAGGCTTTCTTTTTGGTCTTTTTGACAAGGCCAGAGGCTAGGGCAATGACTTTTTTGAGGGAGATCTTTGCTTTTTTAGCAGCTTTCTGTGCGGTTTTCTTGGCTTCTTTAGCCGTGCTTTTGGCTTTTTTTACCGCTCCCGAGCTCGATTTTTTCTTGGCAGAGCTCGCCTTTGCCTTAGTCTTTTTTGCGGTTTTTGGTGCTGATTTTGCCGTCTTTGTTGCTGACTTTTTTGTGCTTTTGGTGGCCATATCGTATGCTCCTGAGTGTGCGTGAGGGAGAAGCCATCTCTCCTTGATATAGTACGTCAAAATAATTAGATAGGGGAGGGGGCTTTTTTTGCCTGGCGGAAGCGGCCCTTTGCGGAGGTGCGCTGCGGCTGCTAAGATAAGAGACATGCCCTTCCCATAAGTAGGTTTTATGCCCTTGGCTCAGCGATCCCTTCGAATGCCTTTTCTGAAGCCCGTTGCTTTTGTTGAAAGCGGACTTCAGTTCCAGCTCTATTTTACGGGACAGGCCTACTTTGAGGCTGTGCTGGCAGCCATCGAAGGCGCTCAAAAAGAGCTTTGGATAGAATCCTACATCTTTGACTACGATCATATCGGGCAGAAGGTCCTCTTGGCCCTGCATGCAGCGGCCTTGCGGGGAGTTTCCATTAGGCTTTTGGTCGATGGGGTGGGATCGATGGCCTCGATTCCGCAGATCGCAGATTTTTGTGCTCTGTGTGGTATTCCTTTTGAGGTTTATCACGCAATGCCCTTTCATAAGCGCATCTCGCACAATTCTATCCTGATGACTCAGGAGACGATCCGCAGTCGCCTGGCTTTGCTCGGGGAGATCAATAAGCGAAACCATAGAAAAATTATCCTCGTGGATGGGGCCGTAGCTTTTTTGGGCAGCCTCAATATCAGCGATGTTCACTTGGGGAGCCTACAGACTCCAGCCTGGCGTGATACGGGCCTAAGAGTCGAGGGGGACGAAGTTGCGCTGATTCGCCGGGAGATGGAACAGACCTGGCTGCGTGTGATTCGCTTTTGGACGCGGGTCAAGCGGGAGTCTCGACTGCCGACCTGGCTGCGCCTGAACTCCCGATTGCGCTGGCGGCGCACGATGAAGCGTGATCTGCTCGCCTATATCGCCAATGCCAAGCGTCGGATTTATATCACGACACCGTATTTTGTACCGAGTATTCGCTTTTTGAAGTTCCTGGATCGCGCAGCGCAGCGAGGTGTCGATGTTCATCTGCTCCTGCCTGAGCAGATCGATGTGCCGATCATAAAGTATGTGAGCCGAGCTTTTTATCGCGATCTGCTCAATCGTGGCATCAAGATTTGGGAATACCAACCCGCCGTTCTTCATGCCAAGACTATCGTGATCGATGACTATGCGCTCGTCGGTTCCCAGAATATCAATCACCGTAGTTTTTTGCATGATCTTGAAATTGAAATCGCAACAGCCCAGCCCCGTATCGTCAATGAGCTCCTGACGCAATGGAGCATCGATCTTAAAAATTCCCACTATGCGGATCTTACCGTAAGTCGCTTGGGCATTTTGGATCGCGTCTTGGCATGGATCTTTATTCTCTTCAAATACTGGCTCTAACTCAAAATTGTGCCGCTATCTGTCCCGAGATCAGGGTCTCTGTTTGGGGATGCGCACGTGCCGGGATGCCAACGGCAAGATGCCCGTCGGGAATATCATCGACCACTACGGCATTGGCTCCTAGGAAGCAGTGGGCTCCAACGCGAATGCGCCCGAGGGCTCGAACCCCAGCGCCGAGGACGGTATAAGCTCCTATTTCGGGGCTGCCCTGAAAGCGGGCCGCTCCGACCGTATTATTGCCCATGAAGACACAGCCTTCCCCTATGCGCGCATCACCACCAATGACTGTGCCGACTGTGTGCACAAAATACACACCATGACCGAGCTGGATGCCGTTACCAAGCTCGATGGCATAGAACGCCGTCTGGGCAAAACGCAGGATGCGATTTAGAAGGGGGATATGATACTTGCGGGCCCACATGCGGAGGCGAAAGCTAGCAAGCACGGCATACGCATCACAGGCGAGCAGGCCCCAAGCGATATTCTTAAGTGTGAAGGCTCTGCCTTCATAGGAAAGGATGAGACGCAGATCTTGGGTGAGATCGTAGAACAGCGATTGTCCGAGGGCTTTAGGATGCATGATCGTTCCTTTCAAGAAGTCCTGCTTCGGGAACTGGCGTGTGTTGGATCGAGTATTGGAGGCCCAAAGTATAGTGAAAGGTGTAGAGCAGGCTGCACATATGTGCTGCTATCTGGGGACCTAGCGTTTTGAGGGCCAGTTCCGCACCGAACTGAAAGCAGGGATCCAAGACCAAGGCCAGGCGAGGGGCGATTTCGGCACTCTTTCGCACGCAGCGCTTGAGCCAGTGCATCTGATCGAGTTCTTGAATAGGATCAAGTTCGGGAAAATCGGGATACTGAAGACTCATCTGTCTATCAAAGTAACCATAGAGATAGGCTCTTTTTTGAAAGGAACTGTACCGACCGGTAAGGGAGTGGTGCAGAGCGGCAGCCTCTTCGAGAAAGGCGAAAGCAGCGTGGGCCT
>CANGNB010000074.1 GCA_947454545.1 Oligoflexaceae bacterium | reverse complement strand
GCGTGAATTTTATGGGCTACAGCGATCTGCAGTGTCTCGGCCGTTGTTTGGCGATCATCCAGGACGTGGCTGGAGAGAAGCTGCGCTGTGAATCGGCCCTCGCTAACCCCGAGAATACCCTCTTGGCTGTTTTTGAAGCCACACCGTTCTACGGGGAAAGCGGTGGACAGTCTGGCGACAAGGGACGCGTCCATGCTGCCGAATTTGATGGCGACGTGATCGATGTTCAGCGACCGGTGGATGGCCTCATCGTTGTTCACATCAAGCCTAAGCGCGGTGTGCTCAAGGTCGGTGAAGCCTACATGCAAGAGACCGATCATCATCTTCGTCAGCTCACCGCGCGTAACCATACAGCAACACACATGCTGCACTGGGCCTTGCGCGAAGTGTTAGGAGATCATGTGAAGCAGGCCGGATCCTTGGTGACACCGGATCTCTTGCGCTTTGACTTTTCGCATTTTGAAGCCTTGCAAGAATCTCACGTCGAGGCGATTGAAAAGCTGATCAATGATCGCATTTTTTCTCGCCACACTGTCGATAAAAAAGAGATGGCCAAAGAGGAAGCAATCGCCGCGGGTGCCATAGCCTTTTTTGGCGAAAAGTACGGCGATCGCGTCCGCGTGGTGAAGGTCGGTGGCTTTTCTACCGAACTTTGTGGTGGAACCCACGTCGATGATACTGCTGAAATTGGTCTCTTTAAAATCGTCTCCGAATCCTCGATCGCATCGGGTGTACGGCGTATCGTTGCCTACACGTCTCAGACTGCGTTTGAGTATCTGAAATCGCGCGATCAAGAGGTCCGCACGGTACGTTCGCGGCTCAAGGCTGTGAGTCTCGAAGATGTGGAGACCAAGCTTGAAAAGCTGCTGCAAAGCGAAAAAGATCTTAAAAAGCAGCTGGAAAAATTCCGTTCTCAGCAGCTTGCTCAGCAGATCGATGGTCTGATTGCCGAGGCTGCTTCGATCAAAGGTCATAAACTTGTCAGCTTCCTGTGTCCTGAAGACGATCAGGGGATGAAAACTCTCCGTGAACTTTGCGATCAGCTGCTTCAGAAAGCTCCCCAAGCGATCGTTGTTCTCGGTATGGTTCAGCATGCGACGCAGAAAGCATCTCTGCTGGTAGCGCGTGGCAAACAGGGTCCCGGCAGTTTTTCAGCGCAGCAATTGATTCAAAGTGTATCTCCTTACTTCAATGCGAAGGGAGGGGGCAAAGCTGAACTGGCCCAAGCCGGAGGTGATAAACTCGAGGGCCTCCAGATCGCTATGGAAAAGGTTCCTGAACTTATTCAAGCGATGCTGTGAGAGGTGAGAGAATGAATGCAGTGGTCGAGCAGCTCAAGCTGATTTCCTGGAATGTAAATGGCATCCGTGCCGTCCTGCAGAAAAATTTTTGGGAGTTTTTCGAAAGTGAACGCCCAGATATTCTCTGCTTGCAAGAGACTAAAGCTATGCCCGAACAGGTGGATATCAACCTGCCAGGCTATCAAGCCTACTGGAATTCGGCTGTAAAAAAGGGCTATTCTGGGACCGCTGTGTTCACTCGCTACGCGCCTCTGCGGGTATCCTACGGCCTAGGGATCGAAAAGCACGATCAAGAAGGTCGAGTGGTGACCCTAGAGTTTTCTTCATTTTACCTCGTCAACGTCTATACGCCTAACGCGCAGGACGATCTGCGTCGTCTGCCGTATCGCTCCGAAGAGTGGGACCGGGATTTTCTCAGCTATGTGCAGAGCCTTGAAGCCGTGAAGCCCGTTGTTTTTTGTGGCGATTTGAATGTCGCTCACAAAGAAATCGATCTCGCAAATCCGAAGACCAATACCAAAAGTGCGGGCTTCACCCCAGAGGAACGCCGCGGTTTTGATCGCATTGTGGAAGCGGGATACATCGATAGCTTTCGACACTTTCACCCTGAGCCCCAGCAGTATACGTGGTGGAGTTATCGGACAGCGGCACGGCAAAGAAATGTCGGTTGGAGAATCGACTATTTCTGCGTCTCACCCAAACTCCTCGATCATATGCGTGAGGCTAAGATCCTTGCTCACGTGCACGGGTCCGATCACTGTCCGGTGAGCTTGGAGCTCGCGGGAGTTCAGCTCTGAGAGGAGCGGCAAGCCTCAAGCGATAGGTCCAAAAACTTGGATAATCATCGCTAAGTCGCTGAAAAGTAAGATGTTTTGTGTTGCTGACTACTTATTTTCGAGCATATGCCGAAACCTCTTGAGTGGCCTGGTCCTCAGTTTTTGAGGACAGTGCCCAGGGAGGCTTCGTGCAAAAGCTGACGATACTGTGGAGCATCTTCTGCTGCCTTGGGTTCTTGGGTGTAACCGCCCGAGTCCAGGCGGAAGTGCCCGCCTTCGTCCTGCCAACGGAGCTGAAGGGTCTGCCTCTAGGGCGTTCAATGGAGATCCTGGTCGATCGTCCGGGACAGATGAGTTTCGAAGATCTGCGAAAACCTGGGGCAGAGCTGCCTTTTGTTCTGTCAAAGTCCGACTATCCGAGCTTGGGCTATCTCAACCGAGGGGCCTTGGGTTGGGGGCGCTTTCGCCTGGATAACCCTAGCAACCAAGTCCGAACTGTCTATATTGTGTGCCGCTATGCTCCTATCGATGACATCACCCTCGCTCAGCAAACGGCAGAGGGAGTTTGGGAGGAGTATCAGCTGGGCGATCAATTCCCGCTCAGTCGGCAAAAAATTCGCTCAAATTATGCTGTTTTCCCCGTCACTCTTCAAGCGGGTGAGAATCAGTTCATGGTGCGAGTTCAAGTGACAGGATCGATGTCGCTACCGCTTCAGGTATGGGATCCTCAGGCCTACTTAGACCACAGAGATGATGAAAGTCTGCTTTTAGGTCTGCTCTTGGGTTGCTGCTCGGTGATGTTTCTCTACAACCTCTTTGTATCCATTCGCTTCAAAAGTCTCGCCTATTATATTTATGTTGTGTACATCGGGGCCTATACGGTTTTTGCCTTTTGCTTCCAAGGGCTCTTGCATGAGTATGTCCTTTCGGAAGCCGATCATGCTTGGTTTTTGCGACAAGGTTATTTTGTTTTTATCGACCTTGTGACGATTTCGGCCCTACTTTTTACCCTCGTGTTTTTGCAGGTTGAAGATTACTTTCCAAAACTTGCGCGCATCTTTCGCCTTGTCTGCCTCTTCTTTGTCGTGAATTTCATTCTTAATCTAGCCGAATTTGGTCCTTCCATTCGGATCACAATTCTGGGGAACCTGCTTGTCAGCCTTGTTATCATGAGTCTAGGTATAGTGCAGCTACGTCGCGTCCGGTACGCACGCTACTTCGTTCTTGCTTGGTCAACACTTCTTTCAGGAAACGCTCTTCTTATCTTAGCCCAAGCTGGTGTGATTCAGCACTCGGCCTTAAGCTTTTGGGGGCAATCCATTGGGGCAGCCTGCGAGCTCGTCTTTCTTTCCTTGGCTTTGGGCGATCGTATGGCCACCATCAATGCGGAACGCTTAGCGTCTGTGAGAGAACAGCAGATTTTACAGGAAAACCTCACAAAGACCGAACGATCGCGCTCGCTTCTCCAAGAGGAGTTAAGGCAAGAAGCCCAGTTCAAAGTCAGTATGGTGTCCGATCTCGCCCATCGCATCAATAATCCCCTCAATCACGTATCGATATCCCTTTCAGCTCTCGATGCGGATCTGAAGAAGATTGAGAGAGATGTCGAGGCCCTGTTTGAAGGCGAAGAAAAAAGTGAAGAAGTCCAGGATGTCCTGAAAAGCTTTCGCAAAAAATTTGGCGACAGCCAAAGCTTCTCTCACATTGCTGGCGAAAGTGCCCGTAAGGTAGGAAACTTTGTACGGCAGATTCGCAGCATCAGTGGCGTCGATGGCTTTGCTGCGCAGCGTGAGGACCTCCCAGCAGTGATGCAGGATACCTTGCAACGTCTCTTCGAAAACGTTGGGCCGTTCTGGAAGAATAAAATCCGCTGGCATAACCGAGGAGGAGATGATGCCTATCTGATGGCCAATCGTCTTGCTTTGGTCCTTAGCTTTGAGCTTGTCCTACGCTTTTGGTGCGATCACTGTCCAAGCGGCTTTGAATGCGAAGGGAACTGGTCACGATCCGACGATGGATGTATTTCCTATACTTTGAAGCTTATGTCTCCTCTAGAAATCGCCGGTTCACCAGGCGATGATCAGCTGCTCCAGCTCCGCTATCTTTTGAAGCCCTACCAACTCAATCCCGTTTGGACGGCAGATGGGATAAGTCTTGAAAGCGGCGTGAGCAGCTCCGAATCGCTCGAACGCGGTGCAGCCTAGACAGAGGCTCTCTGAACCGTTGGGCTGAAGGCAAGAGTCGAGCGGAGAAGTGAGATGTATCTCACAAGATTTTTGGCTTCACACCGATCCTCTTTTTAGTCACAATCACCTTTATTGAAAAAATAGAAAGCCATGAGGAATCATGGGGAAACATTGATTTTCAAGGCTTTTGATGTGGTTTAAGAGTTAAGAAAGCCAGTTTTAGATGAGGCGCCTTTACACACCTTAAGCACAAGTCTTATAATAGAGACAGCACACCTAGCTGAAGGACTCGCAATGAGTCCCTCCTCGTCGCGTTCGTCGGCGAGCTACGCGCTTTACACACTGACAAGGGAGAACGGCATGCAGAAAGCCCATTGGGGAAGTTTTGTCCTGGCGTTGGGGGTCGTCGCTTGTTCCAAACCCGAATCACGTTTTCATTTTTCGAAAGCACACAAAGATCGTGAATTGCTAGTGACTCTTGATCCTGCACAGAATGTCCCTGACCTTAAATCGGCCCTCTCCTCCTATCCTCATACCTTAGAAGCCCTCGAAGGACAGACCTATCTTCTCCGCTTTCAAGACGAGCGCGACCTCGAGGCGACAGCTGAAGAGATTGCACAGCATACGGGTATAGCTCACATCGAAGCGAACACAATCTATCATCTTGAGGAAACACTCCCGGATGATCCTGAATTTGCAAAACTCTATGGCATGAAGAATAGTGGGCAGAATTCGGGGGTGGCAGGGGCAGATATTCGTGCAACTCAAGCTTGGGATCTCAGCACAGGGGATAGCAAGGTAGTGCTTGCTTTGATCGATTCGGGTGTTGATTACAGGCATCCTGACCTCAAAGACAATATGTGGATCAATGCTGGTGAAACAGGAATAGATGAAGAAGGAAAAGATAAGCGCACGAATGGTAAAGATGACGACAATGATGGGTTCGTCGATGATTACCAGGGCTGGGACTTTTACAACAATGATAACGATCCACTTGACGACAATAGCCATGGTACTCACGTCGCCGGTACGATCGGAGCTCGCGGTAATAATGGTGTGGGTGTCGTTGGCGTCAACTGGAATGTAACGATCGTTCCTATCAAAGTATTTTCGGCAGCTGGGGATAGTACAGCGGATGTTTTGATTCGTGGCATTGATTATGCGACCAAACTCAAGGTTGTTGCTAGCAATAACAGTTGGGGTGGGGGAGGCTATTCTCAGGCGATGTTTGAAGCTGTCCAACGGCATTCTGATGCCGGATCTTTGTTTATTGCAGCAGCTGGCAATGAGAGCACAGACAATGACGCCGAGGCCCACTACCCCTCAACCTATCCTGTGTCGGGTATTATTTCTGTCGCTTCGACCAACCGCCGCGATCGCATCTCGGGCTTTTCAAACTACGGAAAAAAATCGGTGATGGTCGCTGCTCCAGGTGAGGACATCTACTCAACGCTTCCCAATGGTGGCTATGGCGTGAAGAGTGGGACTTCGATGGCTACGCCGCACGTCACAGGTCTAGTCGGTCTCATCAAAGCAGCTTATCCGAGTCTCGACGCAGCTGCGATCAAAGCCCGCATACTCGCCACAGCAGCGCCTATTCCAACCTTAGTGGCCGGTGTAGCGACGGGCCGGATCGATGCTGCGAGCGCGCTCGAGAATGATGCTGCCGCTCCCGGACATGTTCAGGATGTGCAGATCGAGTCCACGGGCTTGCGGGATGTCACTCTCTCTTGGCAAGAAGCGGGAGATGATGGTGATACAGGCAAGGCCTCGCGCTATCTGCTGCGATTGAGTCAAGAGGCTATCCATGATGAAGAGTCTTGGAATCGTGGTACGACCCTACAGGCGAGCCATCTCGTAGTCAAAGAGGGGCGCGTGCAAGGTACAATATCAGGCTTAGACTACAACACCACAGGCTTTGTCACCTTAAGGGCTGTTGATAATGTCGGCAACGTAGGAACTTTCTCGGACAGTCAGAGCTTTACACTCAAGCCAATGCGCATCGTCAAGGATTTTACCGACACGAAAGGCGATGCTTGGGAGAGCCTAGAGGGCACCTGGGCCTTCCAGACGGTGGATGGGACGGACGTTCTCTCAGACAGTCCAGAAGGTCGCTATGAGAACAGCACGAATCTATCGGCTATCAGTCGGTCCCTGACTATCGATTCTCCCGATGTGGTTTTGGATGTGCGTTCCCGCTGGTCTTTAGAAGCGTCTTATGACTTCGCTTATCTCGAAGTCTCTATCGATCAAGGCAAGAGCTGGAAGCTATTGAGCGAGATGAGTGGAAGCAGTGGGGGTTGGCAGATCCAGTCGTTTCCTTTGCGCGAGATTTTAGGGGAGGCCAAGACCTTTGCCCTTCGCTGCAGGATAAAGAGCGATTTTTCAGTCAATGGGGATGGTTGGGATATCCGTAGTATCCAGCTTGTCGCTCAGCAGACAGAGTGAGACAGAGGGCCGCTGTGCGCGGCCCTTTTTTGTATAAATTTTCCTTCTGAGATACTCAAACAAGCTTCCCTCATAGCTTTCCTCTTTTCGTTTTCACTCCAAACCAAGCTCTGCTATGATGAGCGCACAATTTTATCGTGCACAAGCATGATATACGTTCGTCGCAGGAGGTTGAGGATGCGAGTGGGCTTTCATGTGCCAAGGGGTCTTGTCGCCAGGTTTTTCCTGACGCTTTTGTTTTGGGTTTTTGCGGGTAGTCATTTCGCCACAGCTCAGGCTGAGCCGGTCTCCTATACTACCGAGGAGGTGAGCATTCCTCTGGCGGAAGGTCTGCGTCTCAAGGGGGAAATCTATGTGCCTGAAAGTCTGAGACGTATAGGCTCACAGCCTGCCGTCCTGTTTTTAAACCCCTTCGGACAGACGATTGCGACCTATGAGCCCCAGGCGAAGCTCTTTGCGGAGCAAGGCTATGTGGTCCTCCGCTACAATCCTCGGGGCTGGCATGGCTCTGAGGGGGTCAATACTCTCGATTATGATCGAGTCTCGCGGGACGCTCAGGAAGTGATCAGCTGGATGATTGAGCACTACGGAGTCACTCCGGGTAGGATTGGGGTTACAGGGATTTCTGAAGGCGCTGGCCTCGCTCTGCTCCTCTCGGCGATCGAGCCGAGGCTAGGTGCCGTTGCAGCCCTCAGTGCATGGAGCGATTTCGCGCATCCAAGCTTGGGTAACACCCAGCGGGCGACATGGTCAGGGATTTTGATGGGCTTCCTTGTAGCCTTCGGCAATCCTCCCAAACTGTTTGCGGATTTGCTGAAGCAGCTGAAAGAGGCCCCTCCTGGAACTTCGGTCGGCGATATTCAAAAGAAAAACTCGCCTCTGCGCAAACTCGCAGCTATCAATGCGATCGGCACCCCGACCCTGATCTCGCATAACTTCGATGACACACTGTTTCCCGTGAATCAGATGTTCGATTTTTATAAGGGCCTGACGGCTCCCAAGCGTCTTGTCGTCTTTCCTGGCTTTCACGCGGCCTCAGAAATTTCGACGATCAAGCAGCAAGACAGCGGTCCTTGGCACGAGGTGAAAGATTGGTTTGCTGCGCGCCTTCTCAATGAAGGCACTATGGCTGCAAGCGGGATGCAGTTTTCTCTTAAGAACTCCACTGCCGTTCTTGAAGAGTCTGGCCCCGAACCCGCAGATCTGCAAACATCGCGCTACTTTTTGCGTAAAAACGAGGCGGGTCTATGGCTCAATTCGGAAGCTCTTGAAAGCGAGCCTTTTGCCATCCATGGCCGTGCCTTTCGAGGAGGTCATGTGAGTACGGGCTTGCCTGTTCTCAGTGCTTTGAAGAATCTGCAAAAGCGCGAACTGGTGACGGTCGATCTGGACAAGGTGAAAGCTCCTGAGGGACTGGTTCTGCTCTCCGATCCCATTCCGGAGGCTCGGGTTCTCTTTGGGATCCCGCGTCTGGCCTTGAAAGTACATGCGGCACCACGCGGTATGCTGATCGCTCACCTCCTCGATGTTCCCCAGGAAGGTCATGCTCAGCTGATCACCCACGGAGTCATCACTTGGACAAGTGCTGCCGCTGATGGGACGGTACAACTTTCGCTCGAGGCTTTAGGTGTCGCTTGGCAGCTTAAGGCCGGTCACCGACTTGGTCTAGCTTTTGATACGGTCGATGCCGAATATGCTCCGGCTTCACTGAAAGACTTTTGGGTCAACTTTGGTACGGAGCCAGGAGATCTCACCCTGGATGTGCCTTGGGTACGTCGCCCTATTCGTTGAAGGCTGAACTTCGAGCAAAATTCCAAGCCTCGATGTGAGTCGATCCGAGGCGTGGATCACGAAGCCTCAAAGAGGGACAGCGGCAATGTGAGAACAAAGCTGGTATGTCCCTCTCTCTCCTGATATCTCAATGTTCCCCCATGATTCTTTGCATATGTTTGAGAAAGACTCAGGCCAAGGCCTGTGCCTGCTCCCACTTCTTTGGTCGTGAAAAAGGGAGTCATAATCTTGTCACGAATGTCCTGAGGGATGCCATGACCGCTATCTTGAACGATAATCTGCATATGATCGCTGCTGAGCTCAGCTGAGACTTTTACCCATTTATCTGGCAAATTCTGTACAGCATCATGCGCATTGTTCAAGAGATTTAAGATAATCTGCGAGAACTGTGCGAGATCGATCCGTCCTGGTCTTTGATGGAGAAGAGCAAGATCGAGATCCAAAAGGATGCCTTGGTGACGAAAGCGATCGGTACAGAGTTCCGCTGTCTCGAGTATCGCTTCGTCCAAGAGTGTCAGCTGAAGTTTCGTCTGCATTGAGCCGTGGCTGATCGTGCGCAGAGCTTTGACGATGCGTTCGATTCTCTGAGTGGTTTTGATAATGCTGCGAGTCGCTTTTTCTAGGCGCTCGGGCGTGAGCTTTTTTTGGGCTTCTTGCATGAGCAAAACTTCAGCATTCGCTCGGATAATAGCCAAGGGATTATTGATTTCATGAGCGAGACTTCCTGCCATCTGTCCAATGGCGCTGAGACGAGATTCAGAGGTGAGGCGTTCTTGAACGGCAACCATCTCGGAGATATCTTCGCAGACAAAAATGAGACCACCCACGCTGCCTTCTTCAAGCGTCCAGGGAAGGCAGGCCCATCGATACCACGCGGGCGTTCCGTCAGTGCGTTTGGCCCATTCTCTATCTTGCGAAAGCGTCGCTCCTGCGAGAACCTGCTGAGCAACGCTGTTCCAGTCTCGTCCGGTATCAGGAAAAAAACTTGGAAAGGCTGCCGATTTGAGCTCAGGCTCAGTGCGCTGGTGTTCCTTAAGCCAATGCTGGCTCGCGACCAAAAAGTTCAGTTGAGTGTCGAGCATCACAACGGCAAGTGGCAGAAAACGAATCATCTTGGCGAAGATACGGCTCTGATTTTCGAGAAGGAGACGAGCCTTTTCACTGGCTGTGACATCGCGATGGGTGCCCGTGAAACGTATCGGTTGTCCCTCAGCATCCCAACCAGACAGCAAACCACGATCCAGAATATAGATCCACTCACCGTTGGCGTGGCGCATGCGGTGAATATTTTCGTAGATGGGCGTCTTGCCCTGCAGATAGGCGTTGATGTCCGCAAAGCAAGCTTCTAGATCGTCGGGGTGAACACGATCTTGCCATGTTGAAAGATGCATAGGCGTAGATTCATGCTCGAGGCCGAGCATGGAGCACCAGCGTTTATCGAAGTGAACCGATTGAGTGCGAAGATCCCAGTCCCAAATCCCTAAGTTGGAGGATTCGAGGGCAAGCTCGAGGCGTTTGATGTGTTCTTCAGGGCTTAGACCCGTCACAATAGGATTGAGCGTCATCCCAGACCCCACGGAAGAAACTGTGTTGAGGGATTCACATAGATTATGACTGAGAGGGCGTTCGGCAGAAACCAGGCCCCACGCTTTCTGCCCTAAGCAGCAACATCTGGCGCGGGTTCAGTATAGTCCTAGCTATCGGAACTTTGTAGCATTTTGAGCAGGGTTTTGAGATCCGCGCGCATTTTTTCCAGGAGTGGTATGTCGAGGTTAACCTGACAGAGCATTTTTTGAGGAATAAAAGAGGCTTTATTGCGTAGTTTATGTCCTTTTTGAGTGAGGCGAATCTGAATGGCGCGCTCATCCTTGGTCGAGCGCTCTCGTGTCACAAAGCCCTCTTTTTCCAGGCGTTTGATGAGAGGTGTCAGAGTGCCAGAATCTAAGGAAAGCCGTTCGCCCAAGTGTTTAAGGGTTATGCCTTCCTCTTCCCAGAGGACCATGAAGACCAGGTACTGGGGGTAGGTTATGCCGAGAGGCTCCAGATGCGGCCTGTACGCTTGGATCATCGCTTTGGATGCCGCATAGAGCGCAAAACAAAGCTGATTATCCAGCAAAAGATGGGACGGATCGGGAGTTTGTTCGGTGTCCATGCCGCTTCCTCAAATCGGGTGTATCTGCTCCAGAAGGGGAGCAGCATAAATCGAAAAAGGGGTCCTTGGCAATCCTCGTCTGTCTTCCTAAGCCTTCGTGCCATGAAATTTGCCGCGTTTTCGCTTGGAAAGGTGGCTCTGGCCTTAAGCTTTCGCCCTTTAGAGCCCTAGACCTGTTGTTTGCACAGGCGCACAGCTCTCTGGCTCGGGGACCTCTGTTCCGAGACATGTCTTTTTATGATAGCACTCTGGTAGAATAAGGCAATCGTGTGAGGAGCAAACTCCTATGTTAGATCGGATCAGACTTTGCTGGATCTTGCCCACAATTGCCCTTACTGTGTTATCCGGAACACCGCTTGCTGCTTTGGCTCAAGAGTATCGAACCAATCTGCGCGAACAGTGTCGTTTGACGATTTCTGACATCTATATGAGCCTTTGGAACGAGGAAAAGCTCTATCGCGAACAAAACGATGGGATAGAGAAGAAATTAAAGCTTCTACAAGGCGAACGTGTCCGGAGTGAGAAAAATCTGGAAGACCTTCAAAAAGCGAAGTCCAAAGATATCCCTGAAATCAGTCTCAATCACAAAGCCGCAGCCTTGGTTTACGAACTTGACACTCTCCAGGCTCAGATTGCCGAACTCATTCCCCTTGCGGCAGCTACCAGTAAGAATGCCCAGAGTCGCAAGGTTCAACTTGCTGCCTTTGATCAGCTGATCCAAGGCGTCTTCATCCATAAACCCATAAGCACGCAGACTCGCTCGGATTCCAAAATGCTCGCCTTTCGCATCGACTATAGTCAAGAGTGTAGCGAGTATGATCTCGTGTGCCCTTTGCTCCCGCCTCAGGCCAAACAGCTCGCAGCTATTGCGAATGCCTTTCCCGAATACAGCACCATTCTCCAAAAGCCCCTTGATGCCACCCTGTGCGAACGCTACAGCAAAGTGCGTCGACGCGGTGAGTAACAGACTCCAGGACACTCTTGTCGTCCCTTCGGGGATTTGCTAGCTTGGCCCCTAGAGGCTTATCGACAGGAGGACTCATGGAAGCGTGGACACCCGACGAACTCAAATCCCATTTAGATCAAGGCGATCGGGTATTTCTGAAGCTTTGGAAAAAGGGCTGCGGTGTATGCAAGCTATCGCAGCCAGCCACTGACAAGATGGAAAAAGACAATGTTCATCAGATGCTTTTCGGCAAAATTTGCATCGATGAGCATCCTGAGATGATGCAGATCGCTGGGACGGAAGTCCTACCAGTCTTTTTTGTCTTCGATCAGAAAAAACGCAAAGGCACCTACCTAGGTTTCAAAGGCCTGCAAAAGCTTGAAGAGTTTGTGAACGAGTCTTTGCAACTCTAAGACCTTTACTTATGTCTCCAAACAACCGGTCATGGAATTCTGCGAAGCGAAGCAGTAACCTAGCTTGTGATGAAAAGAGATCCCATGAAACATGCCATGTCTCAATTTTTGAGAGGCTCGCCTCTTTTTAGCCTCTTCTTAGTTCTTCTCTGTTCATGTCAAACGCCACCTCCTCCCCAAACAGAGAGTCAACGCTTACAGGTGTTTTTTGAGCAGAGCTTTGACGAAGACCTCGCGCGTTCGCCTCAGCATATGAGCTATCTGTCGATGAAGCAGCAGTATGATAAGCTGGACGATCTTTCAGAACAGCATGCAGCAGCTTCTTTAGAACTCGCTAAACGCCAATTAGAGCAGCTGCATCGTTTCGCGTTTGAGGCCTTAGACGAGCAGAGTCAGCTCAGTTACAAACTCTTCGAAAAGCGAGCACGGCAGCGGATCCTTGATTATGACGTGCGCTACTACTCCTATCCTGTCAATCAGATGTTTGGACTGCAGTCCGAATTTCCTTCGTTCATGGTGAATATTCATCGGATCGATACCGAAAAAGATGCTGAAGACTATATAGCCCGACTGCGAGCGGTGCGTGTTCAATTTGCTCAACTTCAAGAGGGCCTTAAAAAGCGTGCCGAATTAAAGATTCTTGCTCCGAAATGGGTGTACCCCAAGGTGCTTGATGACTGTAAGAACATTCTAAAAGATTACCCCTTCGAAGAGGGTAAGGCTGACTCTGTTCTGCTCGATGATTTTACAAAAAAAGTGAAAGCTTTGAAGGTCTCTGACGCCCGCAAGCTCGAATTGCGAACGGCAGCTATCGAGGCTCTGACAACGGCTGTCGGTCCTGCCTATCGTGATCTTATCCAAACAGTAAAAGAGCTTGAGCAGAAGGCGCCAGAAGCTGTGGGAATGTGGAATCTCCCTGATGGTCTCAAAGTCTATGCTCAGATGCTCGAAGAAACGACAACAACGCAGCTCTCTGCGGATGAGATACACGCCATCGGTCTGAGGGAGGTTGCGCGAATCGAAGGGGAAATGAAGGCTTTGCAAAAGCGCCTTGGGATCAAGGGCAGTTTACAGAACTTTCTCAATAGTGTGCGAAAAAACCCCAAGTTCTACTACCCTCAATCTCCCGAGGGCAAGGCGGCGTATCTCGCTGATAATCAGAAATTGCTGGACGCGATACGCGTGCGTTTACCTGAACTTTTTGTGACCTTGCCGAAGGACCCACTTGAAGTGAAGCCCGTGGAGGCCTATCGAGAAAAGTCGGCGGAGGTCGCCTTTTATAGTAGCCCAGCCCCCGATGGTTCCAGGCCTGGAGTTTATTATGTGAACCTCTGGGATTTGAAGCAGGTTCCGAAATATAAAATGGAGGCTCTTGCCTATCACGAAGGTATCCCTGGTCACCATCTGCAGTTATCCATCAGTCAGCAGCTCAAGGATTTGCCGCGTTTTCGCCGCTTTGGTGGCTATACGGCCTACGTAGAAGGCTGGGGACTTTACGCTGAGCAGATTCCCAAAGATCTTGGGTTTTATCAGGATCCGTACTCCGATCTTGGACGCTTGTCGATGGAGATGTGGCGAGCGGCGCGTTTGGTGATCGATACGGGCCTTCATCAAAAGCGTTGGACACGGGAGCAATCGATCGCTTATCTTGAAGAACACACACCTGCAGATCGAGGCGAAATTATCAAGGCTGTGGAACGCTATATCGTGATGCCAAGTCAAGCGACGGCTTATATGATCGGTATGCTGAAGATTGAAGAGCTTAGAAGCAAAGCGCAGACTGCTTTGGGTTCACGTTTTGATATTCGCCAATTTCACGAGCAAATTTTTAAAGACGGCCCTTTGCCTCTCGATCTCTTAGAAAGCAGAGTGTCGACCTGGATAGATCAGCATAAGTGAAATTCCGTAAGTATAGTTTCTGAGGCTCCAGCTTGCGTCTTTTGCTGGCGCGAATTGCGCCAGTGGCCTATCCCCGCCATAGCTTTCCCGGGCCTTTGCTCCAAGGCTTAGCAGAACTTTTGAGACCGTCGGCACGGACTATGCAAGTCCTGACTTAGGTTGAAAGAGCTGTCTTTAGGAGGCCCTGGGAGGTTTCTATGCGTCGCTTGGCTGTGCTTTGTGTTCTAGCCCTTGGTTTTTTAGGTTTACCTGTTCCTGATGCCTATGGGCTCGATGAGATTCGTGTTCTTTCCGTCGATAACTATGAAGAAGGTGGGGAACCAAGTTTCTCGCCCTTTGCCACCGTGACGCTCCAGGTGAAAGATCTTGGGACGTCCATGGAAGTCGGTTTGATCGAATCGAATGCCAAAGGTGATTTTTATCGGGAAGCTTATTACAAGGGACCAGCCCAATATGGTTACCATATCTGGCGAGTCCGCGTAGCCCTGAAAGAGCTAGAACCCTTCCGCTTTTATGCCAAGGTCAAAATAGGTGATCGTGAGTTTGTCGATGATAATGAAGGGCAGATGTTCCGCTATTTTCCAGCACAGGGAATGGCTTTCTACGATGGTTATATGCTCAGTAACAAGACGCCCTTGCTCGTCAGGCACTTTACTCCCGATGGTCTCGAACATCAGTGGGCTGACTTTGCCGTTGCTGTGAAGAACCTTGCTTACGCTAAAAAAGTTGAAATCGTTTACTTTATCAATGGTGACCCTTCGGATCACACTTTCCCCTTGCACTACCGTGGTCGGGTCGATTTTGGCGAGACGCGTCAAGCAGAG
>CANGNB010000073.1 GCA_947454545.1 Oligoflexaceae bacterium | reverse complement strand
GATGTAGTAAAGGCCTAGATCGGCTCGTAAGCGAACTTTCAGGAGTGTCCATGAATGGGTAGATGCACGAGTGATGAGTTCTTCGTAAGTCTTTAAAGCATCAGCTTTGGTGATCTGCCCACTCTCCGTCATAAGTCTGAGCTCAACGCGTTCGAAATCAGTGTAGGCTTCTTCTCTCTTAAGGCTGCGAGCAAGCTGCTTGGCTGTCATTAAAAGGGCTTGGAGCTCGAGTCTTTCCTTTTCGGATAGGACCTCGTCTGGAATGGCCGCTAGATATTTGCGAAGTTGGCTCATCCAAAGATCGGAATCCGATTTTGGGTCAAGCTGCTCGAGTTGCTTTTGAAGTCGGAATCTGATTCCGAAGGGGTTGTCCAGGATCTCATGACTCCAAGCGCTCACTTCCGAATGGGCACGCGGCATCGGAGGGAAGCAGAGTAGGAGTAAGGTGATGATGAGAGTCCTTTTAGACATCGAAACTCCAGTGACGAACCTTTGACCAGGGGTTTTCGGAGTTTGTGAGAGATTATAGAGAAGAAGAAATTGCCTAGCCTATAGGTAAGAATGGGCTAGGTACATGGATACCGTCTGGGAGTGGTGGGCTAGTCTTTGCTTTTGGAGCTGCTTTCTTCGCGTACTCGCCACTTTTTTTGAATCATATCAGCGGCTAGGCTAAAATACTTTTTCCCTAAAACATCGCAGCGAGCCATAACCCAGAGGGCAGCGCGTGTGAGAAGTTCGTTTTGCAAGAGAAGGGTAAGGCAGAGAAATTCTGTGATGGAGAGCTCGTAGATCTCCTTAAAGTTTTTTATGGACGGACCATTGAGCTCAAAGAAGCCAGCAATAGCATTGCCCCAGATATAGTGGAGAGCATAAGCTAACCAATATTTGCGTGAAATGGCGAGATTGCTGATCTGTCTGACCACAGTCCAACGCCCGAGCCAATGCTGGATGCGGGGGTCGACCGAGAGTCGTATGGCCCATGCCACCCAAACAAAGTGGCTCCAAAAGACAATGGGGTCCTGGCGATAGGCGTCGCACGAGAAATATTCGCCGAGTCGTATGTGATAGTAGGCGCCCCATTGAGGAATTGAGGCGAGGAGTATGGGGGCCCAAAGCAAAGTTTCATTCCAGCGGAGCTCGAGGCGCGCGAGTTGGTCTGACTCGCGCAGCTCTTTGAGCTCGCGACCCAGGGCATAGCCAAGCCATATTAGGCCCATCCAAGGAATGGCCGGCCACTCGTTTATTTCCTGTCCCCGACATTCTGCGAAGCCTAAGACGTGCGCGGCGTAGTCAGGAAGTGTCGACAGTTGGGCGCTAAACTTCCAAATGGGGAACCAGAGCAGTCCAAATCCGAGAAGACCTGCGCTTCGCACCCATTTTTTGCCCCAGTGTTCAAAGGCCTGCATGAGCAGAAAGCTTACAAGCAAAAGCGTGTAAATGTCCCATACCAAGAAAAAGCGATCATGCATCAGAAGACTGAGGTAGATCCAACCAAAGAGGATGACTAAGAAGAGGCGATTGCGCTTGCGTAAGGGGGCTCGTGATTGGCCGAGCAGGAGGCTGCTCAAAAACACCACAGTAAAACCGCTAAAGGCGAAGATACGGCTTACGCGGTCGGCAGCCCAGACTATCGAGCTCACATCAGAATAAGAAATGGTCGGCGAATAATAGTAAAAGAGGCTCGTGTGAAAGATAATAATGGCAAAGTAGCTCACCAAGCGGATGAGATCAAAGCCGTAGTAGCGTTCTGTTGTCTGCGTTTCTGCCATTGTTTCTCTCTTAGAAAAAGGGATCCTTCAGACCAAAAAAACGCGGTTTGATAAGGGAATTAGCTAGTTCAAAGCTTTGGGGTGAGGGGAGCTCGACGATGCGTTCGCTGATTCCCTCAGGATTGATGTGATGGGTCAGGGCCAGAGTGCGAAGACCCTCAGCATCAGGGACCTTGTGCTTTTCGCGACGCGCGAAGAGAAAGCTGTGATTGGCCTCCCCAAAGAGTACTAGCTGGGGAAAGCCAGCCTTGCCGAGACTTGCTGATAGGATACCGAGATTACGAGTCTGCTCTGGTTCGTCACGCGTGTCGAAATCAACAGGCGACAGCAAGGCGAAAACGCCATCAGACCGTAGCGAAGCTTGAATAAGGGCAAAGAACTCGTAGGAATAGAGGCGAGAATGTTCCATCTGGAAGGGAAAGAGCACGTCCATGTAGATGGCATCGTAGGTTTTATGATTGTGTCGTAAGGTTTGAAAAGCATCGCCTGATATCAGTGTGACTCGTGGATCCAAAAGGGCTCTATCGTTGACCGCAAGCAGGTGTGGGTCAAAACAAGCCAGATGCAAAATGAGAGGATCGATATCGATGAGATCGATGCTGAGGTCCTCACCAGCTTGGGCTTGGGTACCCTTCAGAATTTCCCGAGCCAGCAGACCATCCCCTCCGCCCAAAATGAGAATGGAGCCGCCGCTTTTGCCGCGCAATAAGTTAGGGACGTGAGCTAAGGAACGGTGATAGGCAGCCTCGACACGGGAATTGACCTGGAAGTGGCCGTCCATAAACATAGTCCAGTCTGAAGGCTGGACTTTCGAACTCAGGTAAGGCTTTTGGCCTGGAGCCTGAAGATCCTTTGGTTTGTTGGTATCGGGCTTGGGCAAATCGGGAACGAAATCGATCGTCTGATAAGGACCTCGGTGACGTTCAATACGGGGGAGATCGGGTGAGGCTTTCCAGAAAGCCCAAAGTCCCTTGGGATTTTGAAAACTGAACTTGCCCTCCCCATCTATTTGCCAAGAAAAGTGGTTGTAGTAGAAATTTTTGAGATGAGTTTGGACAAGATCACCTTCACGAACGGTGTAGGTAAGGCAGCCAAGGGATACCGCTGCCATCAGTAAGGTTCGGGCGAAGGGGCGACGGTCGCTCTTTGGTAGCAGAACAATCCAAGCAGTAGCAACGAGAAGGTGGACGCCCCCAATGCCTAGGGCAATCTCGATCCACTCAAAAGTATGCGAAAGGTAGCTGAGTAGGATGATGCTCGCTCCGAGGCCACCGAGGTGATAGATCGCGATAATTCTTTGAACGTATCTTAGGCCCAGTGGTTCTGCCCATCGATTGATCAGGCCTAATTCAAGCCCCCCAAGAAAGCCAAGGATCACGAGAACTCCCTGGGCGGCGCAGGCGAAGATCCAGGTAAGTGGAGCGTCGCCGTTGGCGACGAGGACTCCCGAATCATAGAAAGAGATGCGGTAGTACATGTGCCAGAGATAGAGAGCAAACACCAAGACAGGGCTGAGTGAAGCCAAGAGGACTTCCAAGACTCCAATCCTAGAGAGTTCGTTTGTTTTGCTTTTACGCTCGGCCCAAAATATTCCCAGGCCTAGGGCACAGAGGTAGATGCCGCTACAGATCGCGCTCCAAAGACTCAAATCGCCAGCCCACTCGCCCACCAATCGAGTGGTGAGAAGGAACGCGAGCATACTGCAAAATGAAAAGAGAAACGAAAAGCCGAGGATGCGCTTAGAAATAAATACCTCCTCGCTGCAGCTTCCGTAATTTACAAGCATTTCTTTCTTATGTAGCATTTAGCCTAGTGAAGAACAAGGTGAAACGAGAGGGGTGCTCCCTGATGAGACTCGATTTTAGGCGTGAGCTCGGTGGGGGAATGATTTATTTTCTGATGACCTCAGCATTTCTGGGGGTTGTCATCGTAGGTCTGCAGCGTCTCGGACAGCAGGATCTGAGTAAGATCAAAATTGAAAGGGTGAAGACGCAAAGAGAATCGATCATGAAGCGCATCAATGGGCTCAATCAGAACGCGAAGGCCTTGAATTATTCGGCAGCCTATGCGGGAGCGAACAACCAAGTTCTCAGTCAGTGCCTCACAAGCAGTTGTGTTCCCATGGGACCCCTAGAGTTTTCGCTCTACGATCCCGATGCGAGCACGAGTCTTCCTCTTTCGGGAGGTACGGTCTATGATGAGCAGGGTAACCGCTGTCCTGCTGGAAGTTCTACGTGTATGTTTGAGGTTCGGACCTACTTTTCTGTAAGTTGTGTAAATTCTCCCTGTACGAGTACCGACCCCAGCAGTTCCATCCGGACCTCAACCACGGTGCGCGTGCTCCCCCTGGGGGCGAATCTTCCCAGTATTGCCGATATGAAAAATGCGACCAACCCTAACGTCGTATCGCTCTCAGCGATTCGATCGAGCGCGCAAGACTGTCCTGCTGGTTCAGCTTTAGGGCAAATCGATAAGAACGGAGTGGCCTCTTGCAAATGCCTGAATGCGCCGAGCATCACGGCCACCAAATCCAGTGACTGTCCTGTGCTCGCGGGTTCTTGTCCGAGTGGAGTCTTTGTGGGGCTCCAGATGATCAACAATCAGGTTGTGCCTAAGTGTCTGAGCTACACGGAAATTAGGGTTGATCAGATTATCCCTGAAGACGACATGTCTATGCAATGCCCCATGGGACCTGCAGGACAACCCTATCGCCTCTGTGGACTCTCGGACCCTTCTGCGCGATGTGCGACGATAGGTTCCGATCCTACTCTTCACTGCGAACAGATGGTGGTCAGATGCTGCTTACCTCAATAAGACGAAGGCTCAGGCTGTCAGCAGGGATGCTCTTCTCCGCTCAAGGTGGAATGAGTATTATCGAGCTTTTACTTGCAGCGGGGCTTGTTGGGACTGTCGTTTCGCTGTCGAGCTCATTTATTCCGCGGGTCCTGAATTCTCGCAATCGCTTGGAAAGCGTCAGCGCTCGCGATGGCATTGCCCTGCAAATCAAGCGGATTGCGACTCTGTCGAACCTCAAGTACAGCGCGCAGGCCTTTAATAACACAGCGCTTTTGAATTGCATCGATGGCAATCCAAACACCCTCTGTACTGCCACAAGCACAACAGCTTGGCAGAATCAATCCTTTAAGCTGGCTTTCCCTAAAGGGGGGCAGCCCTTTGTTGTGTCCGGGACGGCCACGGCTCCACTCACCTATCAGCGCAGTGGGGGGCCATGCTCAGGCAGTACGTGCATGCCTGCAGCGGAATGGGCGGTCTCGACCTATTTCAGTGCGATCTGTCCCGGGAGTCCGCCCTGTGGTGACGCCATCAGTATTCGCTTTCGCTATTGGATCACTCCTGTGCGGGGGAGCTATCTTCTGGCTGCAGATCAGCAAAGCGTTCCCGAGGGATTGCAGACACCCCCCTTGCCGAGTATTCCTTTCGGCATCATGAAGCTCGGGGATCTCAATACTCAACCCAATAAGGGCAGTCTTCTCATTCCTAATTCCAGTAATTTTTTGAATGGGAATCAGGCCTGTGGTCCTAATCAGATCATTGAGTCCATTTCAACCAATGGCACCCCTGTCTGTCGCTGTCAGGTGGGGAGTACCACGATCTCTACGAATCCCTTGGTCTGTGGTTTGCCTTCGCTCGATTGCTCAGGCTATCCGAAAACCTATCGACTTGTAGGCTATACTCAGCCTCCAGCAAATAATCCGACAGGTGACTTCACCCCGATATGTAAGGAGGTCAAGTGGAACTGTTTTGCTCAATCGACTTCCTCGTCCTGCATTGGAGGGATCGTCAACTCCTTCGACCTTGGTATCTGTCAGGTTAATACAAGTACCACTAAAAAGGGAACTGGCACCACAGAAGTGACCTGCTCGACCAACTCGCAAACCTGTTGTATGCCGTACCTATAAGGAGCACGCATGAAGTCTCGTCTGTTGAGAGGAAATCAAGCTGGCTTCAGTCTTGCAGAAATTCTGATTGCGATTGCGTCTATGAGCATGGTTCTCTCGGCTGCATCCACGTTTTTCAATAAGCGCAATAAAGAGCAGCGCATACTCTCCATGATGGCAGCAAAAGGGCGCATTGTCCAAGCACTTGAATCGGCTGTGACGGATCCCAATCTCATCATCACCAGTGTCAACTATGCCAAGACTCAGATTGGGCCTAATCAGCTGAACGCCATCATGTTCGACAACTGTGTGAGAGGGGCTTGTCCTAGCTATCTTCTCGATCCTGATAATCCTGTGCTCATAGACCTCTATCATTTGCCGGAAAATGGCTTCTATCCGCCGCTAAGTAAGCTCTGGACGGCAGATGGATCGACACCGTATTCCGCGAGTGCCCCTCCGACCTGTCAGGATACAGGACAAGAGAAGGACTTTCTCGATTGTCCCTTTAATGCTCAGGTACGCTTTTGGTTCACCTGTGCGACCAACGTGATATCCGGGAGCTGTCCGCGCACAAGCCACGCAAATTTGACATTCTCACTCGTGCCGAGTGCAGCTCCCAGTTCGACACAAAATCCCAACGAATTTTTTAATAAATATACTTTTAATCTCTATCATCCAAATGCTAAGCCCCTTGCTATCGATGAGCTGCAAAAGTTTGCCTTTGCTGTCGAGACCAAAGATCTCCTTGGGTTCTCTCTTATTGCTTGTCCAGCCCAGCAATTCGCATGGTCGTTTACGGAGAGTGGTAAGCCGCTCTGTGCTTGTCTGGTCAATCCGGCCCTTAAACAGACTCTCAATCAAAGCACAAATGTCATCAGCCCCTCGGCTCTGTCATGCCCGGCTCCAACAACCTGTAGCAAGGGTGTGGACAATATTTCGCAAAATAATTTGGCTCTCAACGCCAATAACTGCAATCCTCCTGTGACTAATTCGGATTGTACGCCGATTACTTTGACGACATCTTCTGTTACCAACTGTCCGCCGAACACCTATGTCACTCATCTTACTCTCGGTCAGTGCACCACGAACTATTCGGTCTATGGCAGTAAAAAGTATGCGTCGAACAGTGAGACAACATGTGGAGCGAGCTCGGCTCTTTGCTGCCCGGTGGTGCCATGAGGATAGCCCCTTGGATCTTTTTGAGTACCTGCTTTTTGCTGGGTTTTTGCAGCTTAAGCTATGAATTTATGCTCGCTCAGATGATGTCTCTGCTCGAGGGGCATACGGTTTTTTACTACTGTCTCACGATGGGTTTTTACATCTTTGCTCTGGGGATGGGGACCCTTCATAGTCCGAGGGAATCCACTGAAGGGAAAACTCTGAGGACACTCGTTCAGATCGAGATAGGTTTAGCATTCCTTGGAGGACTGGCTCCGTTTCTGATGGGGCTGTCTCAAAATATTGCGCTCATGAGCAGTCAAGGCTCGCTATGGGCTCTTGGCTCTTGTTTGGGGCTGGTCTTGAGCATTGGCTGGCTTACGGGACGGGAGTTACCTCTTTTGATGCAGTTAGCTCAAGAGCAAGGGATGAAAGGTCCGGTTCTGCCGCTGCTCGGGGTCGATTACATTGCCTCATTTGCGGGTGCACTCGCGTTTCCACTCTGGATTTTTCCGCGCTGGGGTATGGTCGAAGCGGGTCTTGTGCTTGCAGGGCTCAACCTCATCGGGGCGCTGCTCGTCAATCGTTCGGTTGAACTCAAATTCTGGCGTTGGTCAACTGTGGCCTGTCTTGTGCTTGTCATCTTAGCGATCTATCAAGCGGAAACGCTGGAGCGCTATCTCAGTGAGAGTCTCTTGCATCGAGAAGCTGAACAGGTGAAGGTCAGCCCCTCGTTACAAAATATTTTTCATGGTTAACTAAAGCCTCAGGAGGGGGAATTCATCATGAAGCAGCCACTGTCTGCGAGCCAAAAAACAGGATACCTTTACAGTCTGAGTGCCATTCCAAGCTGGATTCTGTGTTTTATACTGTTTTTGGGCTTTTGCGGGATCTTTTCCGTTGAGAGAGATATCGATCTTGCTCATTGGTTTTTGGTGCCAGCCTTGCTTACGTCAGCTTCCTTGGTTGCAAACTATTTCGATCTTGCAGGACGCTTGAAAATCCGCCCCTATCTCATCACCTATGTGTTTGTGAGCCTCCATGGTTTTTGGGCACTTTACCTGGGCTTTTCCCTTCAAGATGAGTTCAATGGTTACTTTTGTATTTTTCTCTTTGCTATCGGACTGAAGCTGCTTGATCCAGGGCTGAATTTTCGCTGGACCATAATATTTTCACTGTTTGTGATCAGTGTGTATGCTTTGTGGCAGTACTATTTTGAGAACCAGATTGGGTCGGATGATCTCATCTTTGTGTTCTTTGTGGGATTTAATGGTTTTTTTTCGGCGTTTATAAACGAGTTAAACTTCAGGAAACGCAAGAAACTGATGACTTGACTTGGATGCGTCTCGCAGAAGATGTCTCTCGCACATGTGTGTTTTCTGCCCTAATTTTGCCCAGCCTGGAGGGGATGCGTTGGTAAGGGATCAGTTGGGGATTTTTTTGCCTAGCTGGACCCTTGGGGGCTGTTCTTCGTTTGCCGATAGCTCGACTTAGGAGCAAGAACATGAATTTTCGTTCTTGTGAGTCGTCCATTGAACAGAGGAGATCCCCATGCGCATTGATCGTTCTACAGCCCCTATGCCTCCCGCCGTCTTAGAGGCAGAGATCGACGTGGCTATTGAAAAGACAGCGCAGGATCAGCAGAAGCAGGAAGGATCGTCCGTTGTCAGTATGATTGAAAATGCTGGCGTGAATCGTCCGCTCGACTATGGAACTGTTGGACGGACGATCAATATCGGTGTTTAGCGTGTCTAGGTGCCAAGGCCAAGGGATTGGACTTGGCTAAGCTTCAGCTTTGATAGTACTTGCCTGGGTGCTCGGGATCCTCGATGAGCACCTGTACGCGTCCTTCTCCATCAAGCATAAGCTGTGACGATGACCACAGGGGAACCTGTTTTGGGCCTTCATCGGTATAGATGGTTTGCCATTGGGGCTCGCCAAGGCTATGGAGTACGTCCGAAGCACGGTCGTTACCAGTTGGTGAAGTCCGTGTTGGACTTGTAGGGCTGGGGGTGGATAGGCTTGAGGTCGTAAGAGGATGAGGGCTTGGCATTCCGCTCCAGCGCGCCATGAGTTCAAGCTGCTGCTGCATGATCTGGATCTGCTGTTGAAAGACTTGTGCCATCGAAGGCCAGTTCTCGGAAAGGCCTGGTAGCTCAGGCGTATGGTTCAGGTTCGATGATCGATAGAGCTCTTCATCTGCGAGCTCGCTAGAATGAGCGAGCTTGAGCTCTGGGCGCTGTCTGTAGAGATACTCTTCAAGGCCTGCGAGGTTCGGGATTGAACTTTGGAGTTCTTGCATTTTTATGGGAACGGTCCATTCGCGCTGCAATTTCAGGGCCCATTGGGTCATCAGGAGCGAATCCATTCCGAGATCATTCCAGCTCGCATCTTGACGAAGCGCTTCGGGGGCATGACCTGAGAGCTCGCTCAGTAGGGCCCTTAAGCGCTGGAGAGTAGAAGAGGGTCGCGTTGGGGATGATGAATGCTCACGGGAAGGCTGCATAGTCTTGCCTTGCTGAAGGGGAAGCGTTTTTGGAGCTAGCCAGAAGGACTCGCCATAGAAGGGGTAGACGGGTACGGGCATCTTTTCTTTGACCTGGGGTACGTTCCAGGTATGGCCCATGGACCAGAGCAGACCTAGGCCTTGCACAAGATGGTTGGCTTCTTGTTCCAAAATCCCGTCTTTACTGAGAGGGATGCTGCGCAGGCTTTCTTTTGGACCCAGGATAGCTGGCAAGAGTTTGGATAGGGTATCACGCGGCCCTAGATCGAGATAAAGGGGATCTTGGCGATCGGCCGTGCGAATGGCTTCAGCGAACTGTACGGGCTGTCGCAGTTGGTGCACCCAATAATCTGAGGATTGAATGCGCTCGGCGCGGAGAACTTGGCCATCGACACTTGAAATGAGTGGGAAAGCTGCCGGTCTGAGAACGATCGAGCGAAAGGCCTCAGCAAACTGCGCGAGGATGGGTTCCATCATCGGTGAATGAAAGGCCTTGGAGGTTTCAAGAGGGCGTGTGGCAAGAGAGAGCTCTTTACAGATGCCTCTGGCTTGCTCGATGGCTGCCATGGGGCCAGCGAGTACGATAGAACGGGGAGCATTGACGGCTGCAAGAGCCACCTCTGGGGGCAAGCGTTCCTTAAGGCTCTCCCAGTCCGAGCGCACGGCTAGCATCATCCCAGGAGCAGCTGCATCCATCGCCTGGGCTCGTGCTGTCACGAGTGTGATGGCATCCTCAAGCTGGAAGACACCAGCAAGACAAGCGGCCGCATATTCACCGATGCTATGACCGATGGCGCCTTGAATGGGAAGGCCAAGTTCGAGCAGCGATTGCCCCAAGGCCCATTGAAACGTAAAGAGAGCTGCTTGGGTATAGAGGGTTTCGTGAATTTTTTGGGGTTGTGTAGCGGTGCCTAGCATGAGCGGAGGCAGTTCGTTCAGCCCTGCTTTGGCAAAGAGTGTCAGGCAGCGCTGGTAATGCTGAGCAAAGCGAGGCCAGATCTGAGCAAGACGCGATCCTAGGGCTGGGTATTGGCTACCTTGGCCAGCAAAGAGCCAGATGAGGGGACTGGATTTTTGCGGGCGCTGAGATGGTCTTTGCAAGGGTTTTGGCACATGAGCAGAGAGGCTCGCAAGGCTCGCGTGATCCCAGGCGATCAAAGTTTGTTTCCAAGGAAAGCTGGCGCGATAGCGACGAAGGTTGCCAGCAAAGCGTTCGGGATCTTTACCTTGGGCTGGTAGGGCGCGGCCTATGGCTTGGCCGAGGCGCTCACAGCTCGCAGCATCTTGGGCTGACCAGGGCACGATGAGCCAGGGATCGAGAGCTTTCAGGGAAGAAGCTTCTCTTGCTGCTTCTGCGGGGTGTGCAGCACGGGGAGGTGCCTGTTCGAGGAGCACATGGGCATTGGTGCCACCGACTCCAAAGGAGCTGACGGCGGCGCGTCGCTGTGGGCTCGACCAGGGGCTAAGGCGTGTTGGAATATAGAAGGGGCTCTGATCGAGGCGCAACTCTTTATTTTCAGGACCTCCAAGGGGCTGGGGAGGAATCTTACCTTCAGCAATGGCAAGGGCTGCTTTGATGAGGCCAATGGTGCCGGCGGCTGCTGTCAGATGGCCTACAAGAGCTTTGACTGATCCGAGGGCGCAGCTAGCTTTTTGCTGTTTGAGCTTTGGTTCGAGTTCGTAAAAGGTGCGACGCAAAGCTTCGACTTCAATGGGGTCGCCAATGGGAGTGCCCGTGCCGTGCGCTTCAATAAATCCAACGCTGCTGGGCGACCACTGCGCTTTGCGATAGGCCTCACGGATGGCGATGGCTTGCCCGCGAATACTTGGGGCGGCAAAACTGGTTTTGTCGGCACCATCGTTGTTCACACCCCAGCCGCGCAGGACCGCATAGATGTGATCGCCCGCTTCAAGAGCTGCCTTGAGGGGTCTGAGGACGACGACGGCAGAGCCATCGGAGAATAATGTTCCGCTAGCATCCGCAGCGAAGGGACGGCAGTGACCATCGCGCGAAAAGATGCTGCCCTCTTGATAAAGATGTCCCGAGGCCATGGGAGCTTCGACCGCGCACCCACCTGCCAGAGCGATAGCAGCATCGCCGCTGCGCAGGGCTTTGATCGCTTCGATGACTGCAACGAGTGAGGTTGAGCAGGCCGTATGCAATGATATCGCGGGTCCGCGCAGATCGAGTGCATGGGCGATGCGAGTTGCGGGGAAGTCTTTGTCGTTCCAAAGAGTGGCAAGGAACTCTTCTTCCGAAAAAGCCGTGGCATGGCCAGACATGATATTGCGGGTCATGTAGGTGCTGTTGCTGGTGCCGGCATAGACCGCGATAGGAAGTTTGCTGCGTTCTTGTATGTAGCCGGCATCTTCGAGAGCTTGCCAGCAGGTTTCAAGCAGAATGCGCTGCTGAGGATCAGCAAAGGCGGCTTCCCGCGCCGAGATCTTGAAAAACTGGTGATCGAAACGGTCCCCCTCGATCACGCCGCGGGCCGGCACATAGTTGGGGTGCTGGCGCATGGCGAGAGGGATTGAGGGATCGAGCTCTTCAGGTTTAAAGCGCGTGATGGTTTCTTTGCCGTCGCACACATTTTGCCAGAACTCTTGCCAGGTCTTGGCTCCGGGAACATGGCAGGCGATGCCAATGATGGCTATGCCTTCGTCCAGCGAATCCGATAGCGGACGGCTTTCTTCTGCAGGGGCAGCTGCCGCGGTGATGGGCTGCTGGGCTTGTTCACGTTGGGCTTCGAAGAGTTTGCGGCCGAGCTCGGCGGCACGGGGCGCTTCGTAGATCCAAAGGACAGAGACCGGGAGCTGGAACTCTTCGCTAAGGATGGCGGCTGCTTTGATGGCAAGGACCGAGGTGCCGCCGAATTCGAAGAAACTATCCGGCTCGGTAAAATCCGCTGGATAAAGGACTTTTTGGAAGACTTCGAGAACTCTTGCCGAAAGCGCCGCAAGGCTTGCATCTTCTGCGGCAGGGGACGTGAGAGCCAGGATGGGACTTTCCCCCGGAGCAAAGTATTCCACCTTGTGACGGCGTTTGTCGTCCGCAGTTTGCGCAAGGGGTTCGGACTCCCTTCGGGGAGCAGCGAGTCGAGGTTCTCCTCGGCGGCTTTCCAGAACGCGCGTGACCCACGTATCCACAAGAGTGAAGAAGCGTTCGCGCTCTTCGAGGATGCTGAAGAGGTGGTCTGCCTTCGGCCAGTGATGGATTTCCAGATCCCCTTGGAAGGCTGGGGCGTTGAGCATTGTGTGGAACTGCGACGGATGGGAAAAATAGGCATGAAAACCCCCTGTGTAAAGGACGAGCAGGGAGGATCCCCGCGCCAAAAGCTGTTCGACCCCCGCGCGAGCCTCGTCCCGATGCGGATAGTTCGAATCAAAATAGTCAGGAGCAGCCGGCAAGGATACCTTTTGCCCTGGTAAACGACGTTGGATGAAACGCAGCCAGCGCCGCGGATCTTTCAGGCGATGCCAGAGATAGCGCCAGCGATGCGCCTTGGTTTCATAGACAAAGGTATCGACCATGATCATGGCGCTGATGCGCGGATCAAGGCGGGCATAGTAAAAGGCATCGACAGCGCTCGAGCAGATGCCGATCAGTAAAAACTGCTGCATGCCATAGCGTTGGCTTAAGAGCTCGACAGCATCGGCGAGATCGCGATTGCTGCGTTCTTGTACCGAAATGGTTTCGCCGGCATCGGTGCTATCGCCTAGACGCGAGAGATCAAAGCGCAGGACAGTATGACCCCGTTGACTCAAGCGTTCGGCAAGCGCGACATTCAAACCAAAAGGGCCAGTGCGGTTGGAAATCCCGGTATTCCAGAGCAAAATGCCCCACTGTGAGGGCGTCTCAGCTTTAGCTTCGTGAACGATGCCTAAGAGATGGCCGGCACGTCCGAAGCGAAGGGGGGTCTTAGCCATGGCTACCTCCTTCGATCGCAGCGCAGAGGCGCTTCAGATGGGCGGCAGGGTAGGCCCGAATTTTGATAAAGCGATCATCATCCCAATGCAAGGGCTGCCCTATGATTTCAGTCTTGAGCTTGGTCTGAGGGGATAGCTGAGGCGCAAGATCATCGGAGGAGGAAGGAGCCTCACTCTGCAAAAGGCAAACCTGCTTACAGGCTGTCGTGACATCGCTAAGGCGGAGCTGGGTCAGCTCATCGCGAAGGGTTTTGGGCCAGGGAAAGCCCCAGCACTGCTCTCCTTTATAGAGAGGCGAGGGCATCGGAGCTTCATAGGGCTGACGATGAAGCATCGCTGTATGCGAGGCTTCGAGTCGTTGCACATAAGCTTGGCCATCGCCGATGGGATCCCACAGCACCAGCTGGCGCATGCCGATCTCTTCGCTGACCATGAGGGCCAAGCGTGCTCCGAGTCTAAGGCCACAGAGCTGAAGGCTGCTTACGCCACTGTGTTTTTTGAGGGCGCTGATGGCGCTTTTGATATTGGATTGCCAGAGTTCGAGGCTGGCATCCTGCAGTATCCCGTGCGAATCGCCGGTACCAAAGTAATCAAAACGCAGCACGGCAAAACCTAGCTCGGCCAATTGCCGCGAGAGTTGGACGAGGGCATGATTGCTGCGCATCATCTCCTGGGGCAGGGGATTGCAGAGGACGATGCCCTCTTTGCGCGAAGGACCCAGAGGGCTTTGATAAAGGCCGAAGAGCTCGCTGCCCTGAGCTGAGAAAAAGAAGGGTTCTGGAGGCAGTGTCATCGGGCTCCTCCTTCTCGCTGCGCATCTGTCTCACCCAGAGCTGCCAGCTGTTCGATGCTGAGGAGGAGCAGATCGCGAATTTTGAGTTTGAGACCAAGGCGCTCATCGACCTTATGGATGAGCTTGAGCGCCAAGAGCGAATGGCCGCCGAGATCGAAGAACTGATCGCTGGGACGGACGCGAGGGAGCGCCAGAACTTCACAAAAGAGATCGGCGAGCACCTGCGCGCGAGGGCTGAAGCTAAGATTTTGAGCCTCGGCTTGGTCGGTCTGAGGCCGATCGATTGTGGGTGCTGGGAGCGCCTTGCGATCGATCTTGCCGCTGCCATTGAGCGGAAACTGTGGCAAGACCATAAGATGATTGGGCAGCATATACTGGGGCAGATGGACCTGCAGATGCTGTGTGAGCAAGCTATGATCCAGATGCTTGCCGTCTTTGAGCACAGCATAGGCTACGAGGCGCTGATCTCCTGGTCGATCTTCGCGAACCAGGCAAAGGGCTTGGCGTACCGCAGGGTGCTGGCTCATGCAGCTTTCGATTTCGCCGAGTTCGATGCGATAGCCGCGCAGCTTGACCTGATGGTCGCTGCGACTGATATATTCGAGGCGTCCATCGCTGCGCATGCGCACGAGATCGCCGGTGTCATACATCCGGCGTGAGGAATCTAGCAGATGGGGGACAAAACGTTCAGCGGTGAGATCGGGACGAAAGCGATAG
>CANGNB010000072.1 GCA_947454545.1 Oligoflexaceae bacterium | reverse complement strand
TGGTTGAAGGGCTACGCGAGCTACTGAATCAGAAAGAGCTGCGCAAGCGCCTCGGGCTTGCAGCGCGAGCACGGGCCGAGCAGCAATCTTGGGAGAAAGAGACCGAAAGCCTGCTCGAAGTCTACCGCAAAACGGTGCGTGAAGTTGCCTTTAACGAGCACTTTGGGACTGATTTCAACGCGGAAGTCTGGGCTCGAATTCAGGGACACGCAGACAATTTTCAAAGCCAACCCTCTGGAGCCATTGGCTAAGAAGATCGACCGAGTCACCATAAAAGTTGGTGACTTTATTGAGGCCGCTGGTTGCAATCGGATCGATGATGTTTGCATAGCAAGGATCGTCGATGTGATTGCGCAGCATCAGATAGTCTCGCCGCCAGTAGTAAAGCGTCTGCGCTGTCCAGAGGTAGGTGTAGGCATACACCGTGGGATTGGGGCGCCAGCTCGCGATATCACGCACCGGTAAGCGATAGGACTGGGCCCTTTGGGCCAGCAAAAGTTCAGCGGCTTTCAATGTGGCGCCCGCTGTCAGATCGAGCTCTCTGAGGCTGAGAGCCTCACCCCGGCGCCTTTGATCGGCAAAAAGATAGAGCTGATGGATAAACTCAGCGCGCAGAGCGTTGATCTTGAGTCCATCGTAGAGTTCCTGAAGGATAGCTTGGGCACGCGGGTGGTGCCGATGCGGCTTGTTCAGGAGAGGCTCAAAATCTGCGACCAGCTTTTGAAAATCGCGTTGCATCCCCGCGAGAAGGGGTAATATTTGGGGAGCAATGGTCTCACCCTCTGGGCCTTCCATCTCCTGGAGCGTGTATTTGAGCGGCTGATGAGCAATCTGAGGGAGCGGACGTCCCGCCATCCATTGCCCCATGTCGTCCCAAGTTTCAAAGCCCTGCAGATAGGCTTGACCATTGCGTTTACTGACGGAATCGAGAGCCTCGGGACTCAGCCCTCCTTGGATGAGCCAACGCTCTTGAGTCTGCATTGTCGTGAGAAGCCTGTCTAAGAGTTCCATGCCATCGCTCCCGTAAAGCCGGAGCAAAGGCTGCAAGAGTTGACTCAGGCGCTGGCGACGATCGCCCTCGGTAATCCCCTCGTAGGAGGCGCGGGCTGTGATGAGATCATTGAGCCAATAGCCCCATTCCCAGCCTGAAGAAAAAAAGGTTTGCCCCCCCAGACGCGAACTTCCGAGGCGTCCAGCATCTTCATCATCTGCGATGAGTTCGAGATCTTCCAAACGTTTCCAAGCATAGAGTGGCAGGAAGAGAGGGATATCGATATCGAAACTGACCCAGTATGCGGTTTCAGGAAACCACCAGAGGCGATGGGTGCGCGAGGCTTTGCGCATAAAAGTGCGGAGAAAGCTGAAGTCCTTTTGGCCATAGGTCGGAGCGGGATCGGTGAGGCTATAGAATTGAACGGTGTGAGGCATGAGGACAATGCGAGGATCGGCCAGCATGGGCAGGAAATTGACATTAAACGGCTCGCCAGTCTCGGGATCTTTGAGGTTTTTGGTCTGCTGGTGGGCTGAGGCGTGGACCTTAACACTGAGAAATTTATGGCCGTAGCGTCGTTCCAATTGATCGGCAATGTGATTAAGCAGCTCGATCGTCAGAGTTTCGTCGGCGGGGGTAAACTCGCTGGTTCCCAACTCGGTCATAAGAAAGTCTATACCCGTGCTCATGAGATAGTCGAGGCGCTTGCTGAGCTCACGTTCCATATGAGCCCGGTCATCCGGATTGCGGATGAGACGAAACGCGTTTTGCTGGCGCAAAAAGAGCGGTGTATCGATGCCGACACGTAAACTAAAAGCATGGGCCATGGCAACGATACGCTCGAGTCGATCGCGGCGAATTTTTCCATCAGCAAAGCGCGCCCAAGGCTTGTCGGCGAGCAGGGCCCATTGCAGCTGATTGAGGCGATTGGCTACGGCCCACTCACAGACTTGTTCCCAGAGCTCAAGAAAGCGGCTCCATCCGGCCGCATCATAAGGACCCTCGGTGCCCCACCCGTTCAGAAAGTCGACGAGCTCGGTCGGATGCTGGGTGTGGATATGGATGCCTCGCTCTTGCCAGCGAGCTCTTGCGCTATAGTGCAGCTCCCGAAGGGGCGGCAGCAAACTGTTGGGAATCTCTGGTCCAAACGGGTGCAAAAAAGCGAAGCCGAGCTCTTCGAGCAGATGATAGGCACCATAGAGCAGACCACGATCCAGGGGAGAGCCTGCGCTCACACCTGCAAGCCATAGGCGTCCCTGAGGTATCGACTGCAGACTATAGCTGTCGGTGCCTTGGGCTTTAAGACTTTCGCCAAAGTGTTCGCGCTGAATGCGAGTCCGGCCAATGCTCAGCACGATCTGCGAGCGGTAGGAGGACATCTCCAAAGGCGTGGGGCTTTCGGCCGAAAGGGCGACAACTTCTGTCTTCGCAACTTGACGGAGAAGATGAAGATAACGTCGTGTCCAGGTTTCGGGAAGACTTGGGTCGAAGGCAACTCCAACCCAGGTGATATCACTCTCTCGCATACCAAGACGTGTTGGACTTGGGCTTGAAACAGCCGGCGTAAGCGAGCAGAAGAGCGAAGCGAGTATAGAGGTCAAGCAAACCAGGCTTTGCCAGGTTTTCTTGCGAGCGCAGTTTGCAAAAACCGGCAGCATGAGCGCTTCCTTGCTCAGGGGCAAACACTTAAGACATGAGTACGGACTTGATCATAGAAAGGAAAGGGCTTTCTGAGAAGGTCCTTTATGAGAAATTAATTCAGGGATGTACTCTC
Organism: Oligoflexaceae bacterium; assembly: GCA_947454545.1. Taxonomy (GTDB): domain Bacteria; phylum Bdellovibrionota_B; class Oligoflexia; order Oligoflexales; family Oligoflexaceae; genus Oligoflexus. The sequence goes on along the minus strand of CANGNB010000072.1, from coordinate 12,007 downwards.
GTCTGCGAACTGAATGGGGAGGATAGTCTAAAGAAAACGAAGGGATAGACTTAAATCTTCTGTCGGGCCTGGCTCGCTCAAGACGTATAGAGTGGTGAGGGGGGAGGATAACATTTCGGATCTATTCCAAAAAATGAGTGTTTGAGCGAGGGGGTAGCTTTGGGGGAGTCGTCTGGGGGCCTGAGTGAGTTTTGAAAACAGGAGGAGATTTGGGAGCTTAAGTGGTGTATTTGCGGTATGCCCTTTGCAACCTGATCGGCAGACGAACCGCGTTGGATTTTAGAATAAGGTGAGTCTCGCATGCGAAAGCGCTTTTGGTTCTTCCCTTTGCAGCTTGTTTTTCTGGCCTGCGGAGCCCAGCCTCCGGAGCGTCCCGATTTGCGCGAAGGCGAAAAAGCTCCTGCCCAGGTCGAACAGGTTGGAGAAAAAAGTGCGAGCTCGCAGAGCATTGCTTCGGGGGCTGCGTTAGGGGCGAAGTTTGCTAAACAGGGGGAAACCTATCAGGGCTCTTGCTTGCGAAAGGCTGATGGCAACGTTCTCTCCTGCACGGAAACCTACACGCTCAAAGGTATCTTCGAGGAGACCTGCAAAGAGGGGGATTCGTCCACTACTCTTCAGGGAAAGTCCGTGACCTTAAGTGTCAAGCGGGTGGCCCAGTGTCCTCAGGAAGAGCTGATCGAAGGTTGTGCGGGCTACGATGGACCCTCTGGTCCTCAGAGACGGATCGCTGAGCTCGTCTGGCATTACGCAGCCTACATGCGTTATGGTTTTGCAAAAGGCTGCCCAGGCGCAAATAAAGAGTCCATATCGAGCGCATCGCTCTAAAGCCGAAAGCAGCGGCAAGATTTTCCTTCCTCACTCTTGATACTATCAAAGTGATCGTTCACTTTGAGGTTCCAGTGAAAGACTTGAGCTTAGGGCTCCTTTTCATTCTGATCAGTCTATTCAGCGCGAGCCGCGCGAGTGCAGCATTGCGTCTCGATGAGAGCAAGGCTTCCTACGATCTCTCCTCTGATGCTGAACTTTGGCTTGATCCCAGCGATCAGACCTGGACCACCCATGAGCAGGTGCCAGCCTCGGCAAAATTTGCCGGCTTCGCAGACCAAGATCTCCGGAGGCTTGGTGCTGGAACAGCTTGGATGCGCGTCGTTCTCGATAATGATCGGTCCTATGAGCAATCCTGGGTGCTGTATTCGGATTACTTCCTCTATCCTTTGCAGATTTATAGAGAGCGTGAGGGGCGCTTGGTTCTCGAAGGAGAGATTCGAGCTCAGCCTCAGGGGCAGGCCTTGGATCGCTATCTGGGCAGCCTGATGTACACAGTGCGGATTCCAGCAAGATCTCAGGAGCATCTCTACCTTGTTTTTAAACGAGCGGTACCCAAAAGTTCACTGAGTTTTTGGCTGCACACGCCCGAGCGCATGCAGGACATCGCTAAATTTGAGCAGGCGAGTCGTTACCTCATCTTGGGTATTACTCTTGCGATGCTGATCTTTCATGCCCTTGCAAGTTCGGCTATTGGTCAGCGGCATCAGGTGTACTATCGCGCCTATCTTGCCGTGTTTGCCTTGAATTTTGCTCTGGTTCACCAACTGTTCCTGGCATGGATTCAAAACGATACTCTCTATCAGCTGTTTCCCTATGCTGTGGCTGTGACGACGGATGCGAGCTATTTTTTTGCAAGTCTTTTTACCTACGCATTCCTCAATCTCAAGAGGAGCGATCCCCTGATGAGTCGCTTGATCCGCGGGTCATTCTGGGTGTTTGGCTTTGAGATGCTCGTGGCTCTCGTGTCCCCAGAACTGGATGGTACTCTTCGCCGCTATACTTCGCTGATCTTTGGACCTCTGCTACTCATGGCCGGTCTGCGTTCGATGCGTCGAGGCTATAGCCCTGCCCGGTTTTATACTTTGGGTTGGGGCCTACTCATAACGGCGAACTGCATTTGGATTCTGTCGGGAGTTTTGGATTTTGGAAATGCGCAGATGATCGATTGGATTGTGCCTTACGGGGTTGTTGTCGAGATTTTTATTTTGATGGCAGCCTTGAGTGAGCGTCTTAGACTCGAGCAGAAAGAAGCAAGGGAGCGCTTCGAGCAGCTCCAAGCATCCCTTGAAAGTAAGGTGGCCGAGCAGACGCGCAATATCCGCAACCTGCTTGATAATACGCATCTGGGGCTGTTGGCCGTCGGGGAGTCGATGCGTATTCATCGAGATTACAGCAAGCATCTGGAGCAGCTTTTTGAATGTCCAACGCTGTCCGAACAGTCCATCTGGGATGTGCTGTTTGCTAAGGCCCAGATGACGAGTGAAGACCTTGCTCGATCGCGCTGTGCGCTCGAATACTCTTTGGGCGACGACATCATGTTTTACGAAGCGAACGCCCCCATTTTACCACAGCGTGTCCAGGTAAGTCTGAAGGCCGGTCTGCGCATTCTCGATCTCGATTGGTCCGCGGTTGCCGATAGCCAAGGTCGGGTCGAAAGAGTCTTGCTGGGGGTCACCGATGTGACCGATAAAGTTCAGGCACAAAAAGTGGTAGAAGAGCAGGCTCGGCGCCTTCAGTCTCTCGCGGAAATTTTACAGGGAGGTGCGGGCAATTTTCAGCGCATCGCTCGGGAATTAGAATCTATCTGTCAGGAGTTTGAACAGCATAAAGAGACCCCGAAAAGCGATCTGCGAAAGCTTTTTATTCGCCTCCATACCTTAAAAAGCCGGACGCGGATGGAAAACTACACAGGTCTTACTGGAATTATGCACGAGCTTGAAGAGCTCCTGACTTTTAAGAATGGCAAACAGAAAATGGAGCATCTTGCTCTCGAGACTTCCGTTGCCATGGCTCGCGATTTAATCCAGCAGTACCAAGAATCGATCATCACTCTCGAGCAGTTTAAACACGAGAAGGTTTTGCCTTTTGCTTCGAAACAGCCTCTGAAAGCCTTTTTGCTTAGCTTTGAACCTATGCTGAGAGAGCTCTGTCGCGAACTGAGCAAAGTCAGCTGTTCTTTGCAGGTGAGCGTTCCGGATGATCTGGTTTTAGAGGGAGATGTGATCGAAGCATTGAGAACCGCTCTTTTGCATAGCCTCAGGAATACAGTCGACCATGGCTTAGAGACCCTCGAAGAGAGAATTCAGGCAGGGAAAAGTCAGGTCGCTTGTCTTGAGATCAAACTGACAGAACAGGGCAGCCTGATTATCAAAGATGATGGTCGTGGCATTCAACTTGATAAGATCAGAAGCAAGGCGCACGAGCTTGGGCTATCGTTTGCGGATGACGGCGAGCTCGCTAATCTGATCTTTCTCAGTGGCCTTTCCACCAAAGAGCAGACCGATGAGATTTCGGGTCGAGGCATCGGCATGGATGCTGTGCGGACGGCGCTGCGTGATCTTGGAGGAGATGCTTGGATTGAACTTCTTGAGCCCGCCTCTGGACAGGACAGGCGAGCTTTTCACCTCGTCATTCAGCTTCCCCAAAAGACTTGGCAGGAGAACGTTGCTTAACCGGCCGTTCGAAGTCTAGATGAGGCGATTCTGCCCTCCCTAGCCCCTTTGAAACCCTGTATACTAAGGGTGACGTACGCCTCTTGAAGGATGAGTCTTGCAAAGTTTGTGAAAGACTCTGCTAAAGAAGGATTCTTGTGTGAAAATCTCCAAGCTCTTGCTCCTCCTTGTGCTTTGCAGAAGCACCTTTTGGGTGCCGTCTCTGTGGGCCTCAGAAGTGACCCTTCAGGGGATGCCTGAGACAGGCCTGTCATTGACAGATCATGTTTCGATTCTTGAAGATCCAACGGGGCAGCTGAGTCTAGCTGACATTGAGCAAAAAGATCCTAGGGCTTTTCGATCCCTCCAGGGACAGTCACCTAACTTTGGCTTTTCGACCTCGGCCTACTGGGCACGCGTGGATTTGAGTCATCCCGAAGGGAGTCAAAGTTTTTTGATCGAGTATGGCTACCCGATGGCCGATTTTGTTGATTTTTATGTCCGCGCGAGTGATGGTTCCCTGCAAGAACGCCATTCAGGGGATCGCCGTTCAACCCTCGAACGTGGAGTCCGTTATCGTTTGCCGGTGATGTCTCTCACTTTGAGTGAACGTCCGACGATCGTCTATGTGCGCGTTCAAACTCATGGTATGGCGCAGATGCCTCTGAGTCTTTACACCGAAGCTGCTTTTCAAGACAAAAGAGTCTTAGAGACTGCTGCCTTTAGCCTGCTTTATGGTGGCATGCTTGCGATCCTCTTTTATAACCTCTGCCTCTATGCTTCGAGTGGCAATGCCTTGGTTCTCATCTATATTGGGTTTCTGGCCTGTTCCATACTCTCCTATGCCGGGCAGCAGGGGCTTTGGAATACAGTGTTTCATGGATGGAATACAAGTCTTTTAAATAACGAGCTAGCGATGGCAGCGGGAGGCCTTATGGGAGCCTGCAGCCTTCGGTTCAGTGCCCAGTTTTTACATGTTGCCGAGACCATGCCGCGCACGCGTCGGGCCTTTGATTTTCTGATCTTTGTACTTTTGGTGCAGTCCGTCTTGGGGTTCCTGCATTACAATGCTTCGGCACGGTTTGCGACTTTAACTTTTGTTCCAAGCTTGGCCTTAGTGGTGGGAACGGCCCTCATCCTCATGAAGCGCGGCGACCGCAGTGCCAAGTTCTATGCTCTCGCATGGGTGCCCTATGTGCTGGCGGCTCTGTCCTATGTTTTGACTTTGTATAAGCTCTTGCCGACGACTGTTTTTACTCAGTTTTCCACGACGACAGGCGCTCTTTTTGAGAATATTTTGCTGTCTTTTGCGATTGGCTTTAAGATGCGAAGTGAGCTCAAGCAAGCCTTGCGAGAAAACAAGCGCATCAATCAAGAGCTGATTGAGAAGGAAAAAGCGAGAACTCTCTTCTTTCATAATACTTCGCATGAGCTGCGGACTCCCTTGAATGGGATTATCGGATTTTTGGACCTCGTCCTTCAAAATCGCTATGGTTCTGTCTCCGATACTGCCAGGGTTCAATTGCAAAAGAGCTTACGATTGGCCGAATCTCTGAAAAATCAGGTAAATATGATCTTGGATTTGGCTAAGTCAAAGCGTGGGGAGCTAGTCCTGAGACGTCAGGCTATAGACTTGCCCGAGATGCTTCAGGAGACTCGTCTTCTCGCAGAGGGGCTGCTTCTCAAAGCGAAGGGGGCGAGCTTTGATCTCCGATTGGAACTTGACGATGAGGCGCAAACGTTTATCTCGGATCGAGAAAAACTTGGGACTATCCTCCGCAATTTGCTTGGAAACGCTTTTAAATTTTCGGATCCCCAGCGCCATAACTCGGTCAGGCTTTTGGTAAAGAAAGAGGCCGGCGATCTAATCGTGCAGGTGAAAGATCAGGGCATAGGTATTCCACGTGAATTTTTTGAGAAAATTTTCGAAGATTTTAGCCAGGTTCAAGGGGATGCTCGTAGGGCTTATGAAGGGACTGGTTTAGGTCTGGCCATGGTGCGCGATTTTGTAAAGCTCATGGGTGGGCGCGTAGAAATTGTTTCAGAGCTCGGACTGGGGTCTTGCTTTACCGTAGTGATTCCCTCACAGAAAGAGATCGATTCCTTTATCGAAGGTGACGAGGAGAGGGTTTCCGCTCCCACCTTGGAGGTTTTGCCTGAGCTCTATGAGGCCCGTATCGAGACGATACTGCATGAGAAGAGAGCAGGCTCTATTTTAGTTATCGACGATAATGAAACCAACTGCGAAGTTATCAGTGAAATGCTGAAAGGTGAGTTTTCCGATGTTCGGGTAGCCTTAGGAGGGCGTCTGGGGCTGCAAGCTATGCAGGAGAGACAGCCTGATCTGGTGCTTCTCGATCTGATGATGCCTGATATGTCGGGTGAGGACATTCTCAGACTTATGCGCCAGGATACTGAGCTTCGGGAAGTGCCGGTGGTTTTGATCACGGCCCGGGCAAGTGATGAGGATCGACTCAAAGGCTTGAGTATGGGGGCTGATGATTATCTGGCAAAACCCATCTTTGCGCCTGAAATGCGGGTACGTGTACGCAATCTCCTGTATCGGATGGAACTCGCTCAACTCTCGCGACGGTTTGAGACCCAAGACAAGCTCGCACAGCTCGGAGATCTCTTTCGAGATCTGAGTCATGAGCTCAAAAATATTTTGCAAGGTTCTGTGGCGATCACAAAGATGCAAAGAACCGATGTTGAGCTGCTCTTTTGTGCGCTGCATCTCTCTGATTTTGATAGGGCCGCTTTTGTTGACTCTATCCTGACGCCGTTGCGGACTCGAAACCAACTGGATCGAGTCTCTCAACTCAGCTTGCAGGGGATGGATGCCCATCTCACGCAAGCCTTGGCTGGATTGCGGGTGCATGTCGCAGGTTTTGATCTTGCCGATGAGCCGATGCAGCAGCTCTGGAGTCGCCTCCTGATGATGAATCCTGAGGAAATTATCTATATCCATCTTTTGACGAGCTTTCTCGTTCAGCATCAGAGCTTTATGGGGACATTGAATCGGATGCGTGATCTGACTCAGAGTGTTCTGTCCTATACTCGTTCTCATACTACCAGTGAGACGGTTAGCTTTGATACTCTCTTTAAGGATGTGGTGAGCATGCTTTCGGCGCGTATGCATCAGGCTCATGTGAAGCTCGATGCCTCCGAGCTTGGGGCAATCGTTTATACCAATCAGGAAAAACTTCGGCAAATTATCTTGAACCTTCTCGGTAATGCTTTAGAGGCCGTGACGCCCCTGGCTCAGGATCTGCGCTGGATACGCGTTACTCTAGAAAACCGAGGGGCGGACGTACGCGTCCACTTTGTGAATGGTGGACCCAAAGTACCTGATGAAATATCTTCAAAGCTCTTTGTGCGAGGCTTTACGACTAAAGGAGAACGAGGTTCAGGCATCGGCCTCAATGTCTCGCGACGCCTCGCTAAAGAAATGTTGGGTGATCTGATCTATGATACCGAGGCTCGAAATCCCTGCTTTATTCTCAGCTTGCCAACGGCATCGACCCTAGCTCAAGCATCCTGATCGTTTGGGGAAGCGGATGGGGTCTCCCAGAGCCGTCGATGCGAACGTTGCAGCGAATACCAAAGGCTAGCGAGACTTTCAGGACGACCTTTTGGTAAGGCTTCTTGAATCAGCTCTTCTGGGTACACCGGGCTCAAAGCCTGACGCTGCGCTTCATCAAAGCCTGGAGACTGATGTAGAGGCTGGGACTGTGCGAGCGTATAGAGCTGTTCCTTCTGCTCTAGGACGCGATTGGCACAGGCTTCAAAATACTCGACCTCTCGGCCATACCAGGGACCAAAGAGTTTCTCTAAAGCATAAGGACTCCAGGCCTTTGAGCTCGGATCTTCGCAGCGCTTTACATCGGCACCGAGCTCATCAAAAGTCTGAAAGTACTGCTTGAGATCATAGCCCATCTCATTCATGGTCCACTGCGCGAGGGCCGTTTCAATTTGGGAGACAAAGGCCTGCATGTCATCCCAAAACACTCGCCCGTTTTCTCCTCGGTCATTGATACAAAAGAAAAAGCTACAGCTCGAGCAGCGGTAGGAGTAGATGCCACAGGCACGCTTTTGCTTGTCTAAAAAGGGGCACGCAAGGGGTTCGCTCTGCTCATGGACTTTTGCTACGTGATTCAGCGAGTCACGGAGCTGTTGCGGAGAAAGATGCGTGCCTTCAGGAGTTGCAAAGCCACCTTCGATATAGGCTTTGACCTTCGGTCGGGTCAACGGGTCCTGGAGCGCCATCCCGAGGAGAAAATTGGGAATCCTTGGGATGAAGGTACAGCAACGGATGTCGGGATGAAATCCAGCCTGAGCGACCTGAGGACACTGAAAACAAGTGCTTTTTACTTCGCTATCGATGCGAAAGTAAAACACGTCTTCGGGAACCATATAGCGAAAAAGGCCCGGTACCTGATGAGATCCCAACTGGGTCGGTTGCATAGGAAGGGCCTTTCATAAGAGGGCTTCGAGCAAAGAGGCCAAATATACTCGGAAGGGCGAGGAAAGGCAAGGGGGCAAAGCACAGCGAAAGCCTGCCAGTGCAGGCTTTGCCCATGTTTTGGAGCGCCGTTTAGGATAGGATAGGAAGGGGTGAAATCACGTTTCGCCAGCGCTTAGAGCAAGCTTTTAAGGTCGGAGAGCAAGGTGTGAGGTCTTATTGGTTCAGGATGCGAACGCGAAGTCCTTGGCTAGGGCTCCTCTTGAGCCTTTGGGCCTGGTATGCCGCGGCAGCATGCGCTCAAACACCAAGGCTCCGTGAAGGCGTTCTCAATCTGGGGGCTTGGAACCCGGAAGAGGCCTTTGAGATTCGAGGGGAGGCCTGGGTCTTTGAGGGCGAATGGATAGACCCTGAAACTTTCGAACCTGCGCATGTGGAGAGGGCTCGGCAGGTCACTATCCCCGATTTTGATTTTGCCTCGCTTTGGGATGCAAAGCGAGCGACCCGTAGGACGTATGTGATAGCCCTGAAACAGCTTCCGCATCGCGACCTCGCTGTGCGTGAGGGGCGCATCGCGTGGGCGAGTCGAGTGTTTGTATGGCAGAATCAGAAAGATCCTCAGCTCTTGTTCCAAGGGGGTGATCCAGGCGATCAGACGGGCCAGGCTTTTGTCCCTAGCTATGAAACCTGGCGCTATGGTAGCTTTGTGCCCCAGGGGGATGAGGCCTACCTACTTATCCAAGTCGCAAGTGTACAAGAACAGTCGAGAGTGATGAGTCGACCCGCGATCCTTGAGGCTCTCGAGCTTGGAACACGAGCCTATCACGAGCATAAATTTCGGACGAAGCAGAGCTTTAACTTTTTTATCGTCGGCATCTTTTGTTTGATGGTCCTTTATAATCTTTCATTTACCTTTCAGAAGGATAAAGATCCTGGGCACCTGTGTCTGGTCTTTATGGGTCTTGGACTCATTTTGCGAGCGTTGAGCACTTCGGGTATGATCTCGACCTTGCCAGTAAGCCTCACAATGCTGCATTTTGAATTGACGACTCTCGGTCTGCATTTTGGTCAGCAGCTTGTCGCGACCTCTTTGATCTGCTTTGTCGGAGTTGAATTTCCTGGGTACATTTCTCGCAAGAGCCTCGCTTATGCGTGGGTACTCCTTCTTGCGAATGCCTTCTGCTTTCTACTCCTGCATCCCCAGCACTATCTCATCAGCTGGTTTCCCTTTGCGGCCTTGACTCTGCCTTTGGGCTTTCTTGTGGCTTGGACCTATGTGCGCCTTTGGCGAGCCCGAGAGGTGGGCGCACTGATTGGGTGTATTTCGGTCTGTCTGCTTTTAGCCTGTCATATCTATGATGGGATTGTTCAGCTGCGCTTTTTGAATTGGATCTATCTGGGTGACTATGGCTGGATTGCGATGCTTTTTGGCCAAACTATGATTATTGCACGAAAATTTTCGGAACAGCATCGCAAGACCAAAGAGCTCACACAAACACTTCTCACTCAAAACCAGAGTCTTGAAGCCCAAAAGAGGGCTTTGCAAAAGCTTTCGCAGGAGCAAGAACTGACGCAAAAGGCTCTGCTGCTTGAGTCAGAAGCGCGTTTAGCTATGGCGGCTTCAGTTGCCCATCGCTTGAATAATCCGCTGCACTATATGGGGGCGGGAGTGGATCAGTTGCTCCAAACCCGGCTGAATCTGAAGAGTTTTTTCTATATCCTCTTAGGTGGGGACGATCCCGCGGACGCCGAGATGGAAACCTGTCGTATTCAGGTGAAGAGCTATATGACTCAGATGGATGAGGCATTGGATGTGATGACACATGGCCTTGAGCGTGCGGCAAAGTCGGTAGGGGAGATCCGTTCGCTGAGTGGCGTCGATGGCTATGGCATTGAACGCTTTAACCTTCAAAAGCTCTGGGAAGAACTGTTGGCCCACTTAAACGAACAGCTCGAACCTCAGGCTTTTCGACGTCTGATTCTTTTGCAAGCCCCCAGTGTGGAATATGAAGGGCATCTTTACCTTCTAGAAAGCTGCCTGGAAACTTTGATTTTGCGCTGTCTGGAAGGAGCTGAGGGGACATTGACGATCGCCTTGCAAAAAGGCCTAGGACCGCGTGATCTATCGGTTCTGATCACGGGTCCCTTTCATATCGATGAGGCAACCTTGAATGCCCTGAGAGATCGCTTTCAGATGCTCTTGAAACCGATAGTCCTGCGGACTCAGATCGAGAGGGAGCACGAGGGGCTGAACTTTCACTGCTCAGCCGCTTAAGCTTGGGCTCTCACTCTTCCGATTCGGACGCTGGTGCCAGGCTCGGGACCGAGGCTTTCAGTTCGGTCCAAAGCGTATCCAGATCATCCGAATGCTCACCTAAATCCTGAAACCACTCTAAACGAGCGAGCAAAGCCTTGTCGGGATAAATATTGGGATTGTCCAACTGCTCTTTTGGGATGAAGGCCTTAGCGGCCTCATTGGTCGTTGCGTAATGAATGTAAGTGGCAAGGCGCGCATTGACTTCAGGGCGCATGATAAAGTCGATAAAAAGATAAGCGATGTCTTGATTGCTTGAACTCGTGGGAATGGCGAGATTGTCCGCCCAAATCGAGCCGCCATCCTCGGGAATGATGTATTTGATCTCAGGTTGATCTTTGCTGAGTCGAAGAATATCGCCGCTATACCCGTGGGCGACCCAGATATCGCCCGATGCGAGAAGATCTTTAAAGCTATTGCTATCGATACGACCGACATAGGGGAGAAGAGTTTGAAGCTTAGCTTTTGCATCTGCAAGGGCTTCTGGAGAAAATTCGTTGAGCGAATGACCGCTGGCTTTCAAAGCCGCTCCGATGAGCTCGCGGGGGTCATCAAGAATCGAGAGTCGCTTATCGAGGGAGCTTAGCCACTTGGCGTCAAAAAAGTCCTTCCAAGAGTGGGGAATTGTGGCGATTTTAGCTTGATTATAACCGATACCCGTTGTGCCCCACATATACGGAACCACAAATTCACCTTTGGGATCGTAGTTGGGTGTTTGGAACTGCGGGCTCAGATATTTTGTATTTGTGATTTTGGTGCGATCGAGAGGCTGGATCAGATGTGCGGAGGCGAGGCGCTGGACCATATAATCCGAGGGGACGATGAGGTCATAGCCGGTCGCTCCAGCTTTCAATTTGCCTTCGACCTCTTCGTTGGAACTACAGTTTTCTTCAATCACGTCGACCCCATACTCTTTTTTAAAATCTTCGAGCACAGTGGGGTCGAGATAGTTCGCATAAATATAAAGCGTCAGACGGCGTCCAGTTAGTGCACTTGGTTTGTGAGTGAACCACCAAAGAGCCGATAGTAAAGTGCCAGCGACAAAAGTAAGAACGATTTTTTTCACGCTTGAAACTCCTGAGGAGAAGAAGGTCGATCTGCTGTTGCCATAACGCGAGAGCGCTTGAAAGAGGATCTTGAAAATCGGGAACTTTTGGCCATCAGGCTGGCAAGAACCATACTGCTCAGTGAGACCAGAAGCATGAGGACAGAAATGGCATTGAGTTCGGGAGTCAGGGCCGAACGCCCTTGAAGACTCCAGAGATAAAGTGGCACTGTTTTGAAACCGCTGCCCCCGACGGTAACAAAGTAGCTGATGTAAAAATCATCGAGACTCAATGAGAAAGCCATCCAAAAACCAGAGGCGATAGCCGGGCTTAATTGCGGCAGGAGTATGCGAGTCAAAACAGTTCGAGTCCCTGCGCCAAGATCCCTTGCAGCCCATTCTGTATAGCGATCGTAGTGGCGAAGCTGAGCTCTGACACTGACGAACACGTAGGATGTGGCTAAGGTGATATGACCTAATACGACCGAGAGAAAGGAGTCCAGCGACAGGTGCAGGGGAGCTAGGCTTGGTCTTAGAACCCGGCTAAAGAGGATCAAAAGACCGAGACCTAAGATCAGTTCGGGCATCAGCAGAGGAATGTAGGCAAGTCCTTCGGAAATTCGCTTCAGACGACGACTGCCGCGTTCGACCCCGAGGGCCCAAGCTGTGCCGAGCAGGCTGGCCCCAAGGGCCGAGAACACGCCGAT
>CANGNB010000071.1 GCA_947454545.1 Oligoflexaceae bacterium | reverse complement strand
GGAGGTCAAAGCCCTTGGTCGCAATCGAGATGCCTCCCGAACGGCCGATGTAATCGAGATGGACGCGTTCGTTGATGGCGGTTCCTCGAACATTAGGAAACAGCGAATTATTCGTAAAAAATCCAGCCAGGAGTTTATAGTTTTGGGGGCCGACCTCAAAGCCTACCGCGTAGTTCAGCACAGCTTGGCGGTCAGGGCTCGTATTGTTGGATGCGAGCTGGCTCGAATAGTTGAGATCGGTGCTCAGGAGGAAAAAGGACGAAGGGTGATAGGCAATCCCAAGGCGCGTCACTGGGGGAATGAGTTCAGCGTCGTCCGAATAGTCATCGGAGGCAAATGTTGTGATGACGGGGGCGCTGCTGGATTGAGGGTAGCTCACGGAATTGAGATTGAGATGCCCCTTGTCGAGAAGAGGTTGTCCCACCCGTGTTGAAAGCCCCAGAGAGACATCCTCTCCCTTAAAGCTCAGGCCGATCGATCCCATGAGACCATTGTTGCCCACTTTGACTTTCGTCTCCTGCACCAAAGTCTGGCCGCCGTTGTATTCGACCTGCTGATAGTCCATCGATTCAATCGTGCGATCGTAAAACAGGGCGAGTCCACCTATACTCCAGGAGCTGCCAATTTTGAGCGCTAGACTTGCACCAAAGAGATCATGGGTGCTGGTTTCCTGGTGTATGCGGGTGAAGTTTTTAACCTCGCCTTCTGTGGAAGAAAGATCTGTGAAGACATCATCCTGATTGATCTTCCTGTTATCCGGTGTCGCGATCAGATAGCCCAGGGTAAAGGGTTTGTGCTGAAAGAGGCCACCCACAAAGCCACCAAAGCGCGTGGTCGAATTTTCTTGAAAGTCGCGGCCAAGAACAGCGCCTTCGTAAACTGTTTGGCTCCGAAAGTTAGACCAGGAGTTCAGAGAGATCTGATTCTGCTCACTGAAGGATACGCCTGCCGGATTATACAGGAGACCCGCGGGATCCGATGAGAGCGCTGTGTAAGCTCCCCCCATGAGGGCCGCGCGACCTCCCGGAAGCATCACACGTTCGAAAGCCTGATGCTGTTTCGCTAAATCGGCCTTTGCGGATATAGGCAAGAAGCTCACAAAAAGCCAAGTCAGGAGGCTTATCCCTGTGTTGCCCATTCTCAAGGGGATCTGTGCGTCCATGCCGTAAATTCCTTACTAAAACGCTGACACGGGGACTATCGGCAGGTTCTGCCGAGTTCCCAAATGGGCCGACTTGTAGTGGGTCTGTCTTAAATGGCATATCTATGAATTTAATTGCCAAATATTGATCATTTTTGGATAATGCCAATGCATAAAAACTGAAGGATAAGGGTGGGGTGAGCATGAGTTCTATTTTCTCAGGTCACGTAGGCGAAGCTTCGCGCATAAAGTCCCAAGAGTCTTTGCCGGCACCAGGGCGTGTCCTCTTCATGATAGATCCGCAGCATTTCGATGTTCTGGCTGCGATTAACCCCCACATGCTGCAGGCTGATGGCTCGCTTCAAGCAATTGACCGGGTGAAAGCTCGAGCTCAGTGGGACGATCTCAAGGCCGCCTATCGCAGTCTCGGTCTTCATGTCAGCGTCTTGCCCGCTGAGTCCAGCTGCCCAGATATGGTCTTTTGTGCCAATCAGACCTTTCCCTTTCTCAATCGAGACGGCGCGCCAGCCGTTATTCTCAGCAATATGGCTGACAGCACACGTCACCTCGAAGTGGCCTCTCTCCGCGTTCAGCTGGAAGCTCGTGGTGTTCGCTGCTACGAACTCTCGCCGCGATCGGAACAAACCTTGTTTGAAGGGATGGGGGATGCGCTCTGGGTTCCGGGGCGGGGCCTCATCTGCGGAGGCTATGGTTTTCGGACCCATGCCAGCATCTACGCGGAAGTGCAAAACCTGACTGGGGCAGACCTGGCTCTCTTCGAACTGCGCAACCCTAAGTTCTACCATCTCGATACCTGCCTGAGTGTCCTCGATCGTGATACAGCGCTGGCTTGTCGTGAGGGCTTCACCGAAGAGGGGTGGCAGCAGCTGCACCAGATCTTTGCCCGCGTTCTCGAAGTGCCTCTGGAAGAGGCTGATGCTCCTGGTTTTGCGTGTAACGCTCACTGTCCCGATCAGAAGCACGTCCTTTTGCAAAAAGGGAGCACACGCACCCTTACTCTTCTGAGCGAAGCAGGGTTTACACCGATCGAAGTTGATACGACAGAGTTTATCAAATCGGGTGGGTCTGTCTTTTGCATGAAACTGCAATGTGTCTGGGATCATTGGCCTTTGGAGCATTGAGCGCATAGACTGGTAAGGTGCCTTAAACCTTGGTAAAATAGGGCATGGGAAAGTTTCGTCACCGGTCTCTGGAGGAAGGCTCAAGTTTTCTTGGCCTTTGTCCGAACATATCTTCAGTACGAGTGGGCTTTGAGCTCACCGGAAGAGAGGGTAAGACCCATGCAGCGTAGACAATTTTTCTCTAGTCTTATCTTTGGGTTAACTTACGGGGCCACAAGGCCGCTGTGGGCGAACGGTGCTGTGCCTCTCGTCAAGAATCAGACGTCAAGCGACGCTCCTGCTCTTGCCGTCGATCCCCAGGTCGATAGAGAACAAGCGGCTCGTATGCAGCTTAAAATCGATCGCTATAACGAAGACTTTCCCGATGATATTTTCCTCAAACCAGAAAAACGGGCTCTCTTCAAACAGGTCCTCGATCGTATCTCCCGTGTGCAAACGGCAGTGGGTTACGGTCGTTTTAATCTCATGTCTTTCGATGGGCTTCTGAAAATTGCTGCAGAGGTGCCTGAAGTCGGTCTCTTCTCACAAGAGGAGATGCACTTTATCGAGGAAATCTTTTTTACCGATGCCAAATCCTATGGTTTTTACGGTGAGAAAGTGACCGATAAACTCACAACTCAGATCCGTGAAAAAGATACAATCAAGATTGCTGGATCAGGGCACTACCTCTTTCGCGGTCGCCCAGAAGCTCTTTACCGTGAAATCACCCGTGACGTTGGCAATGACATCGTGCTGACTTCCGGGATTCGCAGTGTCGTAAAGCAGCTTCATCTGTTTCTCCTCAAAACGGAAGCCACGGGGGGTAATCTCTCGCGAGCCTCCCGCTCATTGGCGCCCCCTGGCCATTCTTTCCATGGCGTGAGCGATTTTGATGTGGGTAAAACAGGGTGGGGTTATCGCAATTTTTCGGATCAGTTTGCTGAGTCAGATGTCTTCAAACGCCTGACAGATCTTGGTTATGTAGATATTCGTTACACCCGCACCAACACTTACGGGGTTCGCTTTGAGCCCTGGCACATCAAAGTCTCCACCTAAGTTGACTTATTCACAGAAATGAAACTTGGCGCTCCCACACGATATGAGCTAGAACACTGCTAGCTCATCCTATGTGTTTATCGGTACGGGAGGTCCTATGTTCAAGTATCTCGCCACTAGTTTGGCTTTGGGTCTCTATGCCTGCGGCGGCTCTGTGGATCGCTCGCAGCTCGAAGGCCACTACGAACAGTCGACGGCAGCAGAGGCCGAAGCGTTTCGTGGTCAACAGCGCATTCCCGCTGAGTATGCGCAAAGTCAGGGCGTGATTTTGTCTCAGACTCTCCTTACAAACTATGGTCGTGAAGATCTTGTGAAAGCCGTTCTGGACAGCGGTGTGCCTCAGGTGTGGATCGTGGTGCCCAAAGGCTCCAACGCAAGCTTGCAGTCGGGGACATTCTCGCGCCTGCGCACACTTTTAGGTTCGCAAGTGGCTAAAGTGAAGCTGATCCCCCAAAAAGATGGAGGAGGCTTGACGGTCTGGGCACGTGACTGGTCGCCCCTCGGAGCTCTTGCCCAAGATGGCAGCGTTCGGCTTCTCGATCTGAACTACTACCCGAGTCGTCCGGCCGATGATGCTACCAGTCGTGCTCTTGCCGAACAAGCCGGCCTGTCCCGCGTGAGTTTGCCCGTCTACAATGAAGGCGGTAATTTCATGACGAATCAGCAAGGGACCTGCCTTATGACCACGCGCGTGACGGATGCGAATAGCGAGGTCTTCAAAAATGGCGATATGGTGTTGGATGCCGAAGGGGTGTCTACCTATTACAAAGACTTCGGGGGTTGTCGTCAGCTCCATATTTTTCCGAGAATGCCGACTGAAAAAACCGGGCATATTGATATGTGGGCGAAATTTCTCGATGACAAGACGGTGATCGTCAATCAGCTGTCAGAGGAGACACTGGCAACAGCACGGGGCTCGAGCGCGCGCGCTTTTGCCGACAGGATTCACGATTATCTCGAAGAACGAGCTCAGGATATCGAAAATTTAGGTTTGAAAGTGGTGCGTATTCCTATGCCGCTGCCCAGCCCAGGTTTCTTTCGATCTTACACCAATTCTTTGCTAGCAAATGGGACGGCGATTGTTCCGCAGTATCTCAATACGGACGTGGATGACAGTGAACTGCTGAGCGCTTATGAAGGCGAAGTGAAGAAGGCCTATCAGAGCGCGGGCTTTCGTTGGAGCCCTATTCCGAGCGACGAACTGATCGCGACCGGGGGTGCGGTTCACTGTGTAACGATGCAGGTTCCTGCCGCTCGCTAAGCCAAAGGGCGTTTTTGGGGGGCGCACTCTCAAAACGCCTTTGCCTCTCCTCATCCGAACATCTGTTCGCTGCCGAATCCGATTCAGCCACCCAAAGTAATCAAAAGGACCCCACCTAAGGAAAGGGCGAGCGCCAGTATCTTGCGCCGACTGAGGCGTTCCTTCAAAAAGACAATGGCGAAGAGTACGGTAAAAATAGTTGAGGTTTGATTCAGGAGGGCGGCAATTGTCGCCTGGAGATAGGTATATCCCGCTACCCAAAGAATGATGGAAAGATAGGACGAGAAGAAAGCCGCCAAAAACAAGAGATCCTTCCGTGGCGTGGCCCTAAGCTCAGCCAGTAGAGAACGGCGTTTTTTGAGGGTACCGAGAAACAGCAGAGAACCCAAAAACCCAGCCAGCATCCTAAGCGTCACCATAGTAAAGAGGGGGACGTGCGCAAAAAGTGGCTTTACCACCATAATCCCGTAGGCAATCATAAAGAGTCCAAGGGCCATCAGGAGAATGCCCTGCCAGCGTTGCTTGACGCTCACCAGCAAATCCCCTTCGTCTTCTGAGGTCGGGGGGATACAAAACATGGCGCCGATGATCATACTTCCCCCGAGCAGAGTCAGAGGGCTGGGGTATTCATCCCAGAGAAGAATCGAGAGCAGGATGATAAAGGGCGCAAAGAGACATTCGAGAACGGCTATATGAGAGGCCTTGAGGACCCGCATCGCCTTGAGGACGAGGGTATCCGCTACAGCGATACCGAGAAAGCCGCTGAGAAAGATCCAGAACAGTTCGGTACGATCGCTTGGCCAGTGCAGGCCGCCTTCCCAGATGAGGGCGGAGATATAGAGGAGAACCAGGCCGACAGCGTTTTTGAAAAGGTTGAGCACCAGCGGATGGATGCGCGCACCTGAAATCTTTAAAAGGATAACCGCTAGCGACCAGCTGAGAGCACAAAGGAGAGCGAGGGTGTTGCCGAGCATCAAGGGGCTCCCAAAGAGAAAAAGGTGGCGCATTATACCAAGACCGCTCGAGAAACCAAGCGACTTATCGGACACCCCCTGAGAAGGGGGCTCTTAGCCGTAAAAGACTAGGTTTGAGACCTAAGTTCGCAAAACCTTAAGTTTCTGAGCTGGGGGGTGACGACAGAGTGACTTGAGTTTTGTATAGTTGAATTGAGCGGCCGCGTCGGTTAGGGGGGGAGTCCCTGTTCGCGGCAGTGGCGGAGTCGGTTTTGTGAAGGAGCGCAGGCGGTGGCAAGCAAGACGCAATCAAAGCAAGAAATCAAAACCAGCAGTACTGCTGAGTATTTTGCCAAAAACCTGCAGCAGGTTGGCTTTTCATCGCCAACGAAAGCTGTGCTGACGACCCTCAAGGAGGCCTTCGATAACTCGATCGATGCTTGCGAAGAGCATGGGATTCCGCCCATCATTCACATCCTGGTTCAGCGAACGGGGAAGGGCTCGACCAAGAATACTGATCAGGTTCTGGTTCGAGTCGAGGACAACGGGCCAGGGATACCAGCCAAGGATTTACCAAAGGTTTTTGGCGAATATTTGGCATCTTCTAAATTCGGCCGTGGTCGCTGTACCCGTGGGCAGCAAGGGATAGGTATTTCGGCTGCGACGACCTGGGCGATGCAAACCTCGGCTCAGGGTGTCAAAGTCTTGACGAAAGTGAAGGGGCAGAAGAAAGCCGTCTCAGCCCGCATCGAGATCGACCTCAAGAATAACAAGGGGGTTTTTCGCGATAAGGATGAAGTGGACTGGCAAAAACCCCATGGCACTATAGTGGAATTTTTGATTGATGGGCGTGTTCAGCTCAATGGTGAGGCTGGTCTCAATACCTTCCTGCGCAGCAATGTTCTCGTCAACCCTCACCTCGAGCTTCACTATAAACTCTTGGATGATGATGAAGTCCATATTGAGCGCGTGAGCCAGAAAGTGCCGCATATCCCTGATGCGACGGCGCCTCATCCTCACACCATGAAGCTAGGCGAATTTTTAGCTCATGCCAAACTCTTTGGCAAAGTTTCCGTTAAAGAGTGGCTCTTTAATGCCTTCTCGCGTGTCAATGATGCTGTATTACAGGACCTTACGGTCAATCATAGCATTCCCAAAAAGATCTTCGATCGCTCCGTACCGGATCTTGCGGAGACGGAGTTCAAACAGCTTTTTTCAGGGATTCAAGAGGCCAGTCTTTTGCCGCCGTCGACGTCCTCGGTGCTGGCGATCGGCGAAGAGGGTTTGGCCAAAAGTATCCTGAGGCTCGGTGATATCGATTATTTCTCGGTTGTGACACGTCGTCCAGCCATCTGTGACTTTAAACCCATACAGGTTGAAGTGGCCATCGCGCGCCTGATTCAACGCGGTGCGAGTCAAGGTGAGGATGAGGATGATGCCGTCCAGGTTGTTCGCTTCGCCAACCGGGTTCCTTTGCAATTCGATAAGGCCGGCTGTGCAATTTTTAAGGCGATAACCACCGTCAACTGGAAAGTCTATGGACTCAAGCAGGCCCGTTCTCAAGTCCCTGTCGGTCCGTACATTATAGCTGTTTCGGTCGTTTCGCCCTTTATCAAGTTTAAGAATGCCTCGAAAGAGACGATCGATGCTTCCGACGAACTTGTCGAAGAGATCCGACGCGCTCTGATGCAAGCTGGGCAGCGCCTGTCACGGCATCTTCGTCGTGAGCACAAGGAAGCCATGCTTGAGAGCAAGATGCAGCATATTGAGCAGTTTGCTCCTATTCTCGTCGATGGTCTCGTGCGTCTCACCCAGTCTGATGATAAGCGCAAAGGCGCCGCTCACAGCGGTCTCCTCAAGATCCTCGGACGCGACACTCAGGCTGCCGAACAAGAACTCGAAGAAGCCGATCGCCGTCTGGAGCAGCATCTGGCCAGCAAACGCAAACGTCTCGGCGCAGCCTACGATCTTATTCGTGCTCGCGAGCAGGAGCTGAGTGAGGATGACGACGAGTTCGCTGAAGAGGGCGATGAGTCCGAAGTAAAAAAAGGCAAAAAAGGCAAAAAAGCCCAGAAAAAGGCGAAAAAAGGCCTTGAAGAAAAAGCGCCGCAACGGGGTCGTGCTGCAAAAGGAGAACTCGAGCAGGAAGCCCCCCTAGCCACTAAGACTCCAAAAGCTGCCAAGGCCTCGAAAGCCACTCAGGACGTGAAAGCTGCAAAGGCTTCGAAACCTGCCAAGGCTCCGAAAGCCGCTAAGGCCTCGAAAACGGCTAAGGCTCCAGAAGCCGCCAAGGCTCCGAAAGCTGCCAAGGCTCCGAAAGCTGCCAAGGCTCCGAAAGCCGCCAAGGCTCCGAAAGCCGCCAAAGCTCCGAAAGCTGCCAAGGCTCCGAAAGCCGCCAAGGCTCCGAAAGCTGCTAAACGTCAGGGTAAGAAAAAGTAAAGCTTGCGCGGTCTGGGGGCAAACCACTGCCTCAGACCTCTATCCAGTTATGATTTGAGGAGTATCGCTATGCGAGGAAAAGTCCTACAACATGATATCCCCGAACTTTCGCGCGAGCTTTGCGAGCGTCTCTTGAAAGATCTCGAGCGTGCTAAACGCCCGGTTATTGAAGCGACCAAATGCAGCCTCGATAACTCTATCTATGACCACAAAGTCGGCTTTTTGACCCCGGGTAAAAAGAAGATACGAACCGAGCTCAATGTGGCCTCCGTAAAGAAGATGTCGCGAGCTATCTTTATGCTCGAGATACTCCTTCGCAACATAGAGACCGGCGCGGTGAACACCAAGCGTGAGCTGTATTATATTTCCAAAGGTGAAGTGAAGCATAACAGTCGCTTGAAACCCATCGACTTTGCGGATCAGGACGAGTCGGATAGCATTATCGACTTTATCTGTGAAATCATCGAATGCTATCGCGAGGAACTCAACTGCTATGCCAACGATCGTGGGGGACAAACCTATTCCCAGCAGCTCATTGTAGAAGAGTCATTGAGTGACGGAGGTCGGGCCGTCATCGATCTTTCTCAGCTCGGGACCTCGCCTTTTCAGCCGAAAAATCGCCCCCAGAATTTAACTCTCAAGGCTCGCAAGAAAATTGACTACTGCCTGATTGTGGAATCGGAAGGTACCGCCAACACTCTTGTGGCCAACGGTTATACCAAGCGCCATAACTGCATTCTGGTCGGTGCCCAAGGGGTACCATCGAACGCGGTACGCGGTTGGCTCAAGCGCATTCAGGATCAGCTCCAGATTCCTCTCTACTTCTTTGGCGATTTGGATGCCTACACGATGCAGAATATCTATCGAACCTTAAAGGCGGGTTCGGCAGCCTCGCTGATTCGCAACTCGGACTATTCGGCTCCCGAGGTTCGCTTTTTGGGGGTCTTACCCGAGGATATCCAACGCTACGATCTCAATGACTATCCGGTGCGAGAGAACGATGCTCAAGAGGTCCGTGCGCTGAAGAAAGCCAAAGATGCGCTCGAAAACGATCCCTTCTTTCGCGACAAAAAGAACAAGGGGCTGGCTGATATTCTGCGTTGGCTGATGGAGAACAAGCGTCGTTGTGAGCAACAGGCATTTTTTACAGTGAATCCACGTGATCCAACCATGCCAGAAAAAATCATAGTAGAAAAAATCAAATCAGGTAATTACGTGTAATAACAGTCTTTGTCTGCAGAAAACAGCTGTTTTCTTTTGCTTGAGGTCCAAGCGGCCTCCCCTGAGCTGGGAAAAAATATGCTAGGAAGGATTGCCAGCTTTTCTTCATTAGCTTATTTCTGTAAGATTAAAGATAGGAGAGTTTAAGCCCTGGTGGTTTGCGGTAACTGTTTTAGACGGAAGAATCGATATGTCGCAGCACGATGATGGTTCGATGAAAGCTCTAGTAGAATACGTGGCGAAGGCTCTTGTGGACGAGGTAGATCGCATCGAGATTAGCGAGATCACCGGTAACCAGACTAATATCATTGAGCTGAAGGTCGCCAAAGAGGACATAGGCAAGGTGATTGGACGTCAAGGACGGACAGCAGATGCCATCCGTACCATTCTGAACTGTGCAGCTGCGAAGCTGAACAGGCGGTACATCCTCCAGATTATCGACGAGTAGTCCCTATGCGAGCTAGCGAAGCCGGCGCAGTAATCCTTGCTGCGTTAGAGGGCACAGCTTTGACTCCAGAGGAAAAACTTTGCTTCCAGCAGTGTACTCCTGCTGGGTTTACTCTTTTCCGCCGCAATTTATCCCCTGATTTCCCTAACATTCGTACTCTGAGTGTCGAACTCCAGTCACTGATGGAAGGTTTGCCTCTACTTTTGGCTATAGACCAAGAGGGCGGTCGTGTGGCTCGTTTGCGGGCACCTTTCCCCTTGATCGGTCCGGCCTTAGACATGGGGGGCGGGGGAACGGAACCCGAAACTCTGCAGTTTCTGAAGAATCATGCCTACGTGCAAGCGTCCTCTCTTCTAGGTCTTGGTATCAATGCAAACTTTGCTCCCGTTCTCGATATCCTGACTCGTGAGGATAATGTCGCTATCGGCGATCGCTGTTTTGGGCGCGATGCAGAGACGGTCACAGCTCGTGCTGGGGCCTACCTCGCAGGCCTTCAGGAGGGTGGGGTCTTGGGATGTCTCAAGCATTTTCCCGGCCAGGGTCACGCAGCCTT
Source organism: Oligoflexaceae bacterium (assembly GCA_947454545.1). Lineage (GTDB taxonomy): Bacteria > Bdellovibrionota_B > Oligoflexia > Oligoflexales > Oligoflexaceae > Oligoflexus. The sequence continues at coordinate 4,636 of CANGNB010000071.1, read as the reverse complement.
TGATACTCACGAAAGCAGTGCCATCATTGATATCGATAGGGATACACTGTGGGCACGTGAACTCAAGCCCTTCATGGCCTTGATGCCTGCGGCGCCGATGCTCATGATTTCCCATAGCATCTATCCTGCTATCGACCCCAAGCTGCCTGCCAGTCTTTCGCCAGCGATGCTTCAGGGTTTGGTTCGGGAAAAGCTCGACTATCGGGGCGTGATTGTCAGTGATGACATGAATATGAAAGCCATCGATCAGGATCGCAAACCTTGGTGCGAAGCTATCGTTGCTTCTCTTCACGCGGGTGCTGATCTCGTCTTGGTCTGCCGTGAGCTGGAACGATATCGCTGGGCTGTGGAAGCCATCGATCAGGAGCGGAGTCGTAGCCCCTCGTTCGCAAAGCGCTGGCAAGAGGCTCGTCTGCGCATGGGGGCCTTACGGTCCCGCCTCCGCAACGGGTAGGGCTGGCATCTTTTGCTTGGTCACACGTAAGCGTTCGATGCGGTGTCTATCGATCTCAGTCACTTCAAGATTCAAAACACCGTGATTCACCTGCTGCCCGACTTCTGGCAAATGGCCCAGGAGTTGGGTCATCCAGCCTGCGATCGTATCAACTTCGCCTTCAACTTCTTTTGCGAAGGATTCATCGAGTTCAAAAAACTCGACAAACTCGCTGATGTTCACATAGCCAGCTACATCGTAGACGCCGTCTTCGATCTTGAGAATCTTAGCTTCTTCCGCATCAAATTCATCTTGGATATCGCCGACGATTTCTTCGAGAATATCTTCCATAGTCACAAGGCCAGCAGTACCACCATATTCATCGATGATGATAGCCATGTGATTTTTCGATTGTTTGAGCTCTTTAAAGACTTCCATCAGAGGCTTGCTTTCAGGAACAAACTGCGGTTCTCGCATCAAGGTTGTCAGGCTGGGACTGACCGGAGCCTTGGTCCCACGTTTGGGATCGGCGAGATAACGAAGGAGATCCTTAGCGAAGACGATGCCCATGACGTTGTCTATCTGCTCATCGTAAACCGGTAGGCGCGAGTGTCCCGTCTGAACGATCAGTCGTATGGCATGTTCGACAGTATCGTTCTTTTCGACGGCAACGATATCGGTTCGGGGAGTTTGAATCTCCCGGACCTTGGTCTCGTCAAAATCAAAAACACCTGCGATCATTTCACGCTTGAGATCTTCGATCACTCCAGATTTTTCGCCGACTTCAATCAGAAATTCCAGCTCTTCCTCGGTGATAGTAGGGTGTAGGTGCTGTTCGCTGCCAAGCCTTTTGATCACTCGATGGGCGATTTCTGAAAAAAACCAAATCACCGGATAAAACAGCCGATAAAGAGCGTTGATGACGATCATAGAGTAGGGCGCCAGCAGCTCGGCATTGGCTCGAGCAAAAGACTTTGGCAAAATTTCACCAAAAATCACCAGCAAGAGGGTCATGAACGCCACAGAAATCACGAGCACGTCATGGCCAATCACGCGGGTGCAAAAATCTGTCATGAGCACCACAGCCAGGATTTTGCTGAAGTTGCTGAACAAGAGTATCGTCGTCATCACGCGCGAGGGCTGGTTGAGCCAAAGCTTGAGAAAGTGCGCGGCACCTTGTTTGTTTTGAATAGCATGTCTGGTTTTGAGCACGCCGAGAGAGGTGAGCGCAGCCTCGGCTGCCGAAAAAAATGCGGCAGAGATGAGGCAGATCACAATGAGCCCGAGTTCAGAAGCATCCACCGATAGAGTAATGTCCATCATGGCTTATGCCTCAATCCGGATGCAGTCGGTCCATAGCGGGCGATCTGCAGTGTGTTCAAGAAAATCCATGATCTGTCGTTGCTGTTCCAACATCAGAGCTTCTTCGTCTTCTTGTTCGTGATCATGGCCACAGAGATGCAGAAAGCCATGAACAAGCAGAAAACAGGTCTCGCGATCGAGTTTGTGGCCAATGTTCTCAGCGTTGCGCAAAGCGTCCTCAGGACTGATCACGATATCGCCAACGATTCGGGGAGGCTGTTCGCTCTTGCTGTCTTTGGGGGCGATGGGCCAAGCGGGTCTTTGGAAAAGCAAGGGCTTGTCCCATTCTTCTTGAGGAAAGGACAGTACGTCGGTCGACCGATCCTTATTGCGGAACTCCGCATTTAATTCTCTCATGGCCTCTTCGTCGACAAAGTCCCAGGAGAGTTCGTAGTCAGAAAGTCCGAGGCCTGTGCATAAAGCCAAAGCTATAGAATCGATCACAGCAGGCTGAACGAGGAAAGAATGCTGAGGCGTGGTAATACGCATATATGGGCTACTGTCAGGTTCCAATCTTTTTACTTCTCCTTCCCTACCAAGCGCAACGGAATCACAGTCGGTGTTTCGGGTGCTGGGCGCACCTTCTTTACTATGTGTCCGTTTTGTAAACTGGCAAGGGGGGCCAGTGAACAATCCAAGGGGTCGCTTTGCTGCTGGGCAAGTCTGCGATCTCCTTGCTGATTTAAGTTTATCACAGCTTCCGCATACTTGGCCAGCTGAGAGAAGTCCATGAGAGGATTTGCTGGAGCACAAGCCCCGTCGCCTCCGGGCTTTAGGAGGCTTAGGCCCTGCCTTGGGGTAGGGGGTTTTCGGCTCGTCATGGTCCGATCCTTCGGAGCGGCCTGTGTGGCCGCAGGGTCGCGGCAATGCGACCCTCGTAAGATCGGTCACTCAGACTTTGGCCTGAGGGTTCGTCCTTAAGTTGCCAGAAGTATTAATAGAAATGCCTTAGGATAAAGGAGGAAGCCAAACGCCTTCATAGCTCGGAAGGCCTTGCTCACGAAATAAACGTTCGAAACGACTGGTATAAATCTGGCTTGGTAGACCTTCGACGGGTGTGCTGGGGCGCCAGGCGTTGTCCTTGAGTATCTGTACGACATCTTCGAAGTAAGGCAAACAGTCGGTTTTGAACCAAAAGTAGCCTTGGCTCGAAAGCTTGCGGGCGAGGCTTTCAAAAAAGTCGGCATTGGCGAGTCGGTTCTTCTCCTGTCGCTTTTTCTTTGCCCAAGGGTCAGGAAAAAACAGCAGAACGCCATCGAGTTCGCGGTCCGCAAAAAGCTGATCCAGGCCACGCGCGTTGGCCAGGATGCTTACGAGGTTTTTGAGTTCGCTCTGCTTGGCTTTTTCAGCGAGCTTCACAACACGTTTGAGGGTGATGTCCATGCCGATAAAAGCGGTTTGTGGATGGTCTGCAGCCATTTTCAAGATCACCTCACCGAGGTGACTGCCGATTTCTAATACGAGAGCTTCGGGGATCTGCTGTTTTTGCTCGAAGTAGGTTCGCCACTGCTTAGCCCAAGGCTGCAGTTCAGGACCCTGAAGGGCGGCGATATCTTCGTTATCAGCGCTGCGCATCTTTTCGACGAAGCGGTTAAATTCGGGGCGAAGGCGTTGCAGGTGATCGTGAAAGGGATCTGTGCTGCGGATGGGCATGCTGTTCCATCTCCAAGGAATGATGTGCTGGCGAGTCCACCGCTCTTTAGCAAGTCTGTAAGCCGGATTCTGTCTAGCTCCCGAAAGAGCCGAGACTGTCATTAATCTGGGCCTGACGTTACCGTCAAGCTCGGGCGGCCTACCCAAGAGCCAGCCGGGCCGGCTGTGCCCCCTTGCGGGAGCCCTCTTTGTTTGGCCTTGCATCGAATGGGGTTTACCTAGCCAGCCTGTTACCAGGACTGCTGGTGAGCTCTTACCTCACCGTTTCACCCTTACCGCAGGACTCTTGCGAGTACCGAGGCGGTTTGCTTTCTGTTGCACTTGCCGTCGGATTTCTCCGCCTGGCCGTTAGCCAGCATTCTGCCCTATGATGTCCGGACTTTCCTCAGCAGACGCAAGGCCTGCTGCGACAGTCTTAACCCGCGTAGTGTGATGGACTCGCCGGCGTCCCTTTCTATGTTTTCTGAGGCGCGGTGTCAACGAACAAGGGTTGGTTTGGAGAGCTTTAGGATCTTGGCATAATCATCCGGGGCGATGGGATCGTCACAGAGTGCGATATTGCGCGTGAGAGATTGGCAGCTTTGGCAGCGAAAGTGCAGCATAAGGCCTTTCTTTGAATGCAGCTCGTAACCCACGGGCTTGAGCAAGCCGCGACAAGGGTTGGCCCGATCTCCTGGATAAATATCGACATGCTTAGAATGGAGACAGAAGGGACAGTGGTTACGACAGGTCTTTTGCGCAGGCGGCACATTCTGGCCGCATTGCTCGCAGACGAAGCTGTCATTGACCTTTTGGAAGCGGGCGCCGCCTTCTTGACTCATAATGATTCCAATGGGTTAACGGTTTTTTGAGGGATGTGCCCTCACGTCTCTAAACATTTACATGGGATTGCCGATCCCAGAAGGGGTTTTCACGAGAGCGTCTCGGGGAGTAGATAGTGAAGCGTCGTCTTTTTCGCAAGCAAAACCTGATTTTAGGCTTTGGGATTTTAATCTCGATCGCCTTCCTATCGGCTTGCGGCAGCGGGGGAAGTGGGGGCGATGATAGCTCAGCTGTTTCTCCCGTGAGTTCCGATCTTAAGACTTTGAGAGGGGTTATCAAGGGAGTCGACGGCAATCAGTCCTCTCTGAAAACCTGGAACGTTGTTCACTTCGAACGAGATAGCGGAATCACTCATTTAGGTATCAT
>CANGNB010000070.1 GCA_947454545.1 Oligoflexaceae bacterium | reverse complement strand
TTAAGCTCGGAGCGGACGCATATATTGGGGATCAGGACAAGATATTCACCCTGATCCGCAATCTTTTGGGCAATGCCTTTAAGTTTCGCGATCCCCAGCGTGAGAATCATGTTCACTTGCTGCTGTCCTGCGAGAACAATCTGCTCCTCCTAGAAGTCTCCGATACGGGGATAGGCATTCCAGAGGAAGCACGCGAAAAAATCTTTGACGAGTTCGCCCAGGTGCAAGGGGATGCGCGGCGTGGCTACGAGGGAACGGGGCTCGGACTTACTATGGTACGAGATCTTGTGAAGCTGATGGGAGGATCCATAGAACTGCAATCCACAGTGGGCGAAGGATCGCGCTTTACTCTTCGTCTCCCCAGCGCATCGCCTGACCTTTTAAGTGCGACGACGACGGCTTCCCAAGAGTCGACAGCCCCTCAGATTCACAAGGCAAGCCTCGATACCCTGCCCCAAGCCACAGGATCGACCGGCTCCGTGTTGGCTTCAGACTCTTACGATGGAACAGGCTGGGAAGTGATGGTCATCGATGATAACGAAACCAACTGCGAGGTGATCACGGGCATCTTGCAAGTCGACCACTACGAAGTCAGGCACGCGATCAGCGGACGCGTCGGTCTCGACATGATGCGCAGGAAGCGACCTGATGTTCTACTCTTGGATATGATGATGCCAGAGATGTCCGGTGAAGATGTGCTTCACACTATGCGAGCTGATCCCTTGCTCCTGGAAATACCCGTTATCCTCATCACAGCTCGTGCCAGTGAAGAGGATCGCATCGAAGGTCTCAAACTGGGAGCCGATGATTACCTTGCCAAACCTATCTTTGCGGCTGAGCTGCGCCTGCGCGTACGCAATATGGTGCAGAGGCATCAGCTATTACGCCAAGCCGAGCGCAGCCATCACGAAGATAAAATCTTCCAGCTGGGAGAACTCTTTGGTGACCTCAGTCACGAACTCAAAAACATCCTCAATTCGGCGAGTTCGACCTATGCTTTAGAAAGTACCGACGGTCTTATGTCCGCAGCAGTCCTCAGTCTTCCTGAAGATTTGCAGCGCCCCTATGGGGAAGCGCTGATCAAACCATCCTTGGCGTCATCGGATAGCCTATCCCGGATGAACATGCTGCAGCAATTGCTGAAAGCACCTCTCTCAGAAGATCAAAATTCCGTCGCCTTCTTTCTTGCCGACCTAGCCCTTGAACTCAGCACAACTCTTGAAATTTGGAAGAATTTAAGCCAAACAGAGGAGGTTGAGCTTCACTTCGCGGCAAGTCAGATGAAAATATTTTATCAGTATAAAATCCTTATGGGTGCCCTAAGCCGCAGCAAAGAGCTCACCTTCAGCGTCCTCGCTTACACTCGCAATGACGGCGAGACTGAAAGCTCTTCGCTCTGCGAAGTCTGGCGCCAAACTTTGACTCTGATCAATGCTCGCATGCGCATGGTGCAGATGCAGATATCAGCCCCACTTCCGGAAACCTATCTGCATATTCCACCGAGCCGCTTGATTCAAATTTTTATCAATCTCTGTTTGAATGCCCTCGATGCGGTAGAAAGCCTTCCCCTCAATGAGCGCTGGCTCCATCTTGTCTGTCAGCAAAAGGGAAGTGAGCTTGTGCTCGAGTTCAGCAATGGAGGACCAGCTATACCTGTCTCGTTTCAAGCCAAACTGTTTCAGCGGGGTATGAGCTCTAAAGGCACTAAGGGTTCGGGCATCGGTCTCTACGTATCGAGGCGTCTCTGCCTCGAGGTGGGTGGGGATCTGAACTATGTCGAAGGATTGGCACATCCATGCTTTCGACTGCGCCTTCCGCTGATAGCTTAAGGCTCGCAGCGACTCTCTTTAATAGGCTTCCATCACGTAGAGATAAACTTGAGGACCTCCCTGATCACGTCCCCAGCCTACGTCCAATCGCACATTAAGTTTTTGCTTCGGTGAAATCTGATAGCGAAGACCCGTTCCGTAGGAGGGTTTCAGCGCCGTATCACCAAACTCCTCCCAACGGTGCGAGACATTGCCTGCCCCTGCAAACAGAGCGAGATTCCAGTACTTGGACAAGCGGTAGCGGGTCTCAGTTTGAGCCAAGATCAGCTTCCGGTCACGGTAGCGGCCCTTGAAGTAACCTCTCAGCAGATCGTTCCCCCCCAACTGAGCGAGTTGGTAGAAGGGCGGATTGCCGAGCAAGTTTTGCACAAACAGCTGATGAGCCTGTATAACCTGGGGTGCCAGGGTCTGGTAAAAGCGTGCGTCGAGCTTTTGGGTTGAAAAAGGGTAGCGAGTCCCGAGCTGTTCGAGATAATGCTGGGTAAACAGCTGGATCTTCATACCTTCGCTTGGAAAGTAGTTGTCGTCAGTCGATTCCCACAATAGATAGGCTTGCACACCACGCTGTGGTCCACCTTCTTCGCCATGGTAAAGGCTGTAGCCCAAGATTCCCTTACCCTCGGGCTCGAGTGAAGCGAAGGCATCATTGCGCAGGATGAAGCCGCCACCGAGGCTCAGATGATCGAGGAGCTCATGATCACCGCCGAGCTCCAGCATCTGACGTTTCTCCTGATACAAAGTAGCATCTTTGCGCAAAGTACTGCGCCCCACACCAAAAAAGGTCTGGGGAAACTTGGCGAGCTCAGAATAAGCATAGACCGAGCTCGCTCCCCCATTGATGATTTTACGGGCTCCGACTCCCCAGAGAATCTGTTTTTTTTCCGTATACATAAGTCCTGAGATGATCGGAGACACACGCTTTTCACGAAGACCACTGGTATAGAGAAAAACACCCCCCAGGGCCCAACCTGTTTCCGGAGTTCGAAACAGCAGCGGTACGCCCCCGAGGTCCGAATTTGCTAAGTCTCCCGCCGTATGCTTTTGGTCGTCGGTGATAGATTGCCCGAAAACCACTGGCATCTGAGCTAAATCGAGGCCAAGCCCGCACACGAGCAGCGCCGTTTTAAGACGGCGAGCGACTACGGACCGTGACAAGAGTCCAATGAGCACCAAAGCGATTCCTCCGCGATACCGCGCGATGATCGGTGCCCTTAACTTTCCCTGAAGTGGTCTTACCAAAAAGGAAAGATCCATCTCTTGCTCCCCTCAGAGGAGTGTCTCTCCACACGTGCTTTGACTTTGCACCGAGCGAAGCTGGCTTCAAGAAGGCTTTCAAATACCATGCAAGCTCATGAATTCATGAGATTATTCAAAAACTATCGCTTCTCTCTTAAGTTCGCTTTAACAAAACCGAAAACATTTTGGTGTTTTCACAGAGGAGTCTCCCATGCGGACTTTGACTTTTGGTTTCCTCGCTCTCACGCTCGCAGGTAGTCTGCAGGCTGGTCCCAAGGTATACAAGGCCTATCCCTACGATGGTAGTCCCTTCGACAAGCACGCCGAGCTTGGTAAAGAATGGAAGGATCTCGCGAATCAATGGAAAGAAAAGGTCGCTCCCGAACCTGTCCTGAAACGACAGCTGGAAATTATCGAAGCGATTTCTGCTCAGGAACCCAATTGGGTCGATGGTTACTGGCAGGCAGCCGATGCTGCATTCCAGTACGGCAACACTTTCAGTGACCCGAACGATTTTGCCAAAGCTCGTAAGCTCTTCGAGCGTGGCAAAAAGCATGCGGACAACTGTCTCAAAATCCAGGCTGAAAATCCTCTCTGCAAGTTTTATCTCGGTGTGAACGTCGGTAAAATGGCGAGCATCGATGGTATCTTTGCCTCACTCAAAAATGCAAAGCTGGTCGAGAAGATGTGGGTTGAGACTACAGAATCACCCTACAACTATCAGTTCTCCGAAAAAACTTCTCTGCAAGGCGCCTCGCGCTATGCTCTCGGGATGTTTTACCGCTTGGTTCCTGACTTCATTGTGATGAAGTGGCTCTTTGATGTCCGTGGAGACATCAGCAAATCCGTCGCTTACCATCGTGAAAACCTTCACTACGATGCCCCGAACGTATGCAGCCGCACTATGTTCGCTGTGTCGCTGATCTGCGAAGGCAAGAGTGATTTCACCACTCAATCAGGACAAGAGGGCCTGGCCCAGATTCGTGAAGCACGCAATCTCCCTGTAACATCTGCTTTGTATGCTTCCTGTGCAAAAGATCTCCCTCGCCTGGAAAAAGATCCAAAAATGGCTTGTGGATATGAAACCTCGCGGCAGCAAGAAACCAGCGAGGACGAATTCAAACGTCAAAGCAAACAAACAGCAGCAAACTCTCACTAAGAGTCCATTTTTCTCCACTCACCTAAGGATCGGGCCTGCAAGCCCGATCCTTTTTGCTTGAAAAAAAGCTAAACTCACCAACTGCAATGCTGTCTCGCTTTGCTCTCCTATCTTTGTTAACCTCGCTTCAAAACCAAGTGGTTCTAAAACTTTTGCTTATCAGAGGAGCCCCCGTGCGCCCTTTCAAGGCTCTTTGGTCGTTGTGCCTGGGAATTGTATGCTTTCATTCAGCTCTGGCAGCGCCTTCCCTGCCCCTGCATACGCAGGGACGCTCTATCGTCGACGCGGAGGGACAGCATTTTAAACTCAAGTCGGTGAATTGGTATGGCTCCCATCTCGAACGTCAAGTCCCTGAAGGCTTAGACAAGCAGAGTCTCGCCCACATCATCAGTCTTATTCAAACTTGGGGATTTAATTCGGTAAGACTGCCATTTTCCAATGCCATGCTCCGCGACCCAAAACCTGTCGATCCCAAATGGCTAACAAGCAACCCTGAGCTCCAGGGGCGCAACGCTCTCGAGGTCTTTGATGCGACTGTGCGTGCCCTGACAGACGCGGGGATTTATGTGATCTTGAACAATCACAGCACCTACTCCCAGTGGTGCTGTTCCTACGATGCCAATGGCCTTTGGCACCACAGCGGTCAAGGAGTTCCCTTCGCACTCAGTGTCGATGATTGGGAACAGGATTGGCTCGCACTCGTCAAGCGCTATCAGCATAATCCCCTGGTGATAGGCGTGGATTTACGCAACGAAGTTCGCACGCAAAAGCTGGGAGCGACGATCTTACCCGTCAGCCCGAATTGGGGGTCGGAGGATGCAAACGATTGGCATAAGGCAGCCGAGTCCTTAGGCCGTAAAGTGCTCGATCTCAATCCCGAGCTCCTTATCATTGTCGAGGGCATCAACTGGTGGGGAACCCTTCCCATTCTCGGTTCAGGCGAGCGCCCCCAGCTCAAGCCCGTACGCTCGCTCCCCATTCGTCTGCAACGACCTGATAAGCTCATCTATGCCGCTCACCACTATGGCTACATTGGCCCTCGTAACAATGGTGATGCAAAAACCTCGGGATCCAATCCGAACTACTGCTCCCTCGATGAGGCCACCTATCTGCGCACCATTGAAGACGATTGGGCGTTTATTCTGCAGACTGAGCAGTATGTGACAGCTCCGCTCTGGATCAGCGAATTTGGTGTGGGCTGGGGAGAACAGGATGAATGCCAGAGACGATGGTTCGCTCGCTTTGCCAAGGTGCTCCTCGAGAAAGATATCGATTTTGCTTACTGGCCATTGAATCCGGATAGCTTTGGTCTCGTTCAAGATGACTGGTCACAGATACGAAATGATGACTGGAGAACTCCCATACTCGAGAGTCTCCTCAAAACACCCCCTCGGCCTACGCAAGCAGAGGCCTTGTTTCGCCAGCTCTCGATGGACCATGGTGATGACAACCAATCGAGTCGCAAAGACGATTGGCTCGCGGGAGCCCGCAAGGCGACATGCCCGGATGGTCTACGCATGCTTGGACTCAGCCGGGATCTCCACGGCCTTTGTTCCGATATTGGAGGCAGGCTAGAAAGCGATACTAAAATCCCAAGCACCGTCGTCGCGGTGGATGAACAGGAGCAGCGTCCCCATACCGGTCAAGACTGGGCCAAAGACTTTACCAAGTATGAGTGTCCGCTCGGTACCTATGTGAAGGGATTTAGCAAACATTCGTGGGGCTTGAGTGGAGTGCTCTGCGCTCCGAGTCTCAAGCCTCTGGGACAGGAGTGCTATACCCTGTGGTTTGATAGAGGCGATCAGCGTCGCTCTCAAAAAGGCGGAGACTGGGCCAAAGCTTCTTACAAAGGTCAGTGTGCTGACCTGGAGTATGTGGCAGGCTTAGCTCAGCGCGATGGGAGAGCAGCAGCTCTCCTCTGCTGCTCCAGTCCTTAAGCCTGAAGGCCCTCGGTCGAACGCGGAAACAGCGTTCGAGCCCACACATGGGTTTTGTGAATCAAGAGGCCGACAGGGCCCAACATCATCGTGAAGAAAAGTTTCAGAAGCAAGCTTATATGTGAACTGCCCATAGCCGAATGTTCTTTGGTGATTTTGGCACCAACATAAAGATCAAAGGCGAGATAGTGAATCCAACCGGCGAGAAAGAGCCAATCATCGGCGAAGGCCTGACGCAATCCTCCCAGAGTCGAAAAACTCTCCCACTGAAATCCCGAGGGGGCTTTGGCTAAGCAAAGGATATAAAAGGCTGCGAACAGACAGCTTGCGCCTCCGCTCCTGACAATCAAAATAGTCCAACGCTGTTTGGGAATCACCGCCAGAAGAAGCCAAAATGGCATGACTAGAGTATTTGCCAATTTAAACAACGACTCAGGACTCGACATGGGGCCCACTCCTCCCTAAGAAATGCACTCGGTACATTTAGGCTAGGCTGTCTTGCAAGAGTTGACAAGCTAAAGAGGCCGAGAAGCGGGAAATGCTGTTTCATTCTCCCCAAGAAACGAAAGGACATCCTGTCGATTTGCGCTGCAGCGAGCGTCGGTTTCTGCTATGAACTGCCTCGATCCCGCAAGCAGACACTCAGCCTAAGTGGTTCATGTTTGATGTTTATCTTTCGAAATTTCTTTTTCGCTTTAATTCTCTTTGCGTCTCAGCAAAGCGCTGCCTTTTCGCCTTTCTCTGGACCTAACGAGCTCTGTACCAGTGTGCGTGTGCTCTTTGATTATGACCTCAGCTTCACGAGCACCGAGAAGCACCTGCTCTGCGGTCAAAGCCATAACGAAGCTTGGGAAACGATTCCATTGAATCAGGCGCGCCGGATGATGCAAAGATTTTTAGAGGCGCGGGGCTATCATCGCCCGAATTTCCGCATCGATGGCGACATCCTTTATGTGGAACCAGGGCCCTTGAGTCTCGTCAGAGAACTGAAGACCAGCTTCGAGCATCCCGACTTTCAGCTCGCCAGCTACTGGCAGCCTATCGGTCGCCCTCTCACACCTGAGACCTTAGACTCCATTGAGAAATGGGTGAGCGCCAAGCTCAGCTACATCGGCTTTCCCTGTTCAAGCGTGAGTACGCGTGGCGATCCTGAAGCAGGCGTGGTTGAGGTACTGATCGAAGCCGGTACTCCCTGGACCTTCGATCGTATTTCGGAGGATCCAATCCCTTTCGTTCGTGGGGGGATGCTGGAACGCTATCGGGCTTTTCAAAAAGGCCAGACCTACGACGCACGGCTGCTCGAGCTCAGCTCTCAGCGCCTCATCGATTCGCAGATCGTCGTCAACAGTCGTTTTACTCCGAACTGTAAGAGTGAGCCCAGCGGAACCATTCGTCACGAAATTCTGGCTGGAGCACCACGTCTGGTCAGTTTTGGTCTCGGCTTTGATACCGAAAATCTGTTTATCATGCACGGTTCCTGGCGCAACAGTCGATTGACAGAGACCGCTTCGCTCCTCGACCTTTCTACGACACTGACCTATCGTCAGCAGAATATTCTTGCTCTCTTTGATTGGTACTATCTCCCCATACCTTCGCGGCACTATCTGAAGACCTCGTTCAAAATGGAGCGTCTCTATGAACGTCGCTTTGAAACACGGACGATTCGCTCAGTCTTTGCCCCAGCCTGGCGCTACGATACCGATCATCTGCGCACCGAAATATTTTTAGGTCCTTCGATTCAGCAGGAGACAAGTATTCGAGGCGAAGGCCCTAAGACCGCACGCATCGTGAGCCTCGATCTAGGACTGAGCTTGGAAGATCATCTGTTTGAGTACTACAGCAATAGCCCAAAAACTGGCTATCGGGTGCGGCTCGATGCCTCACGCACTACGAAAGAGGCCTTCTCCGATATCGCAGCCAGGAGGCTCGCGTTGGAGTTTACTTGGTTGTGGAATGTTCTCAAACTCGACCCTGAAATTTGGATCTTAGGAACGCGGGGACACATAGCAAGCTCTGCTCCCGCTGAAGAAACGAGCGCAGAGGATCTGCCCGCCTCGTTTCGCTTTTATCTTGGGGGCTCGCAGGACATGCGTGGTTTTTCTCGCCAGTCCTTGCCTCTGGAATCGCAAGGGGCGCTGAGCCAGGCCTATTGGGGACACGAACTACGACTCAACAATGTCTTGCCCTATGGTTTTCAGCCTTTGCTTTTTGCGGACTGGGGCTGGCTTGGTGAACGATCGTGGCGACTCGACCCGACCCAATTTTTCTCGCCCGGTCTCGGAGCACGCTGGGAATCGCCCGTTGGGGCCATGCGAGGCTCCTTTGCGCATGGCTTTGTCTCGGGCCCCGATCGCAAGCGTTATGAACATTTAGGAAACTGGCAGTTCTACTTTAGTTTTGGGGAACAGTTTTGATGCGACGTCCCTTCAAAATCATCTTAGTGAGTCTGGGAATCCTCAGCGGACTCTTCGTGAGTGGCCTTCTCTATCTCGCTCAGGCCAAGCCCGAACTATGGCTCAACGCTTTCACTCTGCGGTGGGCCTCCCTGCATCTGCTCGAACCCTTAGGGGTCAAGCTCAGCTTCGATACGCTCGATCTGAGCTTTGAGCGTGATGATTTCTGGCAAAGACACGTACGCCTGAGCACCGAAGGTTTTCACTTCCACAATGAAGCCATTGATCTCGACCTTGGCAGCCTTGCCGCCACGTTCAGCTTTGACCTTCATCCTAAGCATTTGGCCGTAACCAAGTTTGGCCCCCTTGTCGCCAAGGGCCTGAGGATGCAGCTTCGTCTGCCGGAAGAGCCTCCGGCTCAGCTCCCAGCAACAGCAGCCGACACGGCTGCCAGCGATCAGGCGTTTTGGCGAAACATCCTGTGGGTGGGTCCCTTCACTGTCGATTCCCAGCAGCTTGTGCTGCAATCGGGCAAAAATTTTGCACGCCTTGGCCCCTCAGAACTTCAGGTTCAAACACCCCTGCCCCAGCATTTCCAGATCCAGGGGAAGCTCTCGCAAGGAGGTGCCTTGTGGGATGGGCAAACCGTGCGTGTCCCTCAGCTGGATCTCACGACTGAGCTTGTCTGGGATGGGCATAAGGCTCAGCTGCTCCGCTTTGGTCCCCTGACGGCTGAACACATGGAGGCGGATCTCCATACGCCTCCGAGTGATCCCCAGGCTTCTAACAGCTCTTGGACTTTTGCCGATATCTACCAGCTCATCGAGCAGGTCGAGCTCAAGCCTATCACCTTAGATTTTTCGCGCCTGAGTTATAAAGAACCGAAATCGCCCCTGCAAGGGGGAGCTGTGAGGCTCACCCTCGAGCATCCTCAGTCTCAGCAGTGGCTGGCTCGAGCGCTGGGTCAAAAGCTTCAGGGTCTCCCTGTACGTGATTTTCGGGTGGACCTAGCCACAACCTTGGCTGATCCATCCTTAGCTTCCTGGAGCCTAAAACTTTCGGGTTCTGCCCAAAGCTTAGCCTGGGGACGCCTCCTACTCGATGGTAGCTTGCAGAAAAAAGCGCAGAGCAGTCAGTTCGCGGTGCAAGCTCGCACGCAGGGTAAGCCGCAACAGTTTCACGTGAAGGCCGAAGGTTTCACTCGGGAATCGCAGTTTGAAATTCGCTGGGCGGGTGGTGCTAAAGGTCTACATGCCTCTCTTCCCAGTCTTGAGCTCTCACCTTGCCTCTGGTCTGGACGCTGGCAGGGAAGTCCGCTGGATGCCCTCAGCATGCAGATTGCGTGTCAGCTCAAAGCCGAGCGCCAAGTTTTTGCGGAAGAGTCTACTTCGCCTGTGCCACTGCCCAAGAGCTTTGCCTTCAGCCTGAACGGCCCTCTGCGCTTGACCCAAATCCAAAAAAATCCCCTGCTCGATACTGAGATTGTGCTCACCATGCCAAGGTTTGGTGATAGCCTGTACCAGATAGGAGGTAACCTGCGAGCCAAGGCCAAAGGCCCTCTCCAAGATCTCAGCGAGCGCTCTTTGATCTCAGTAGAGGGTGAGGCCCAAGCCGAGGTGCCTTCGTTCCAAAAGCTCGTCAACGCCTTGAAACATAGCCCTTGGGAAGTCCCCGCTCCCCTCCATAGTCTCGATGGCCCCCTAGGCTGTCAGCTTGCGCTCAGGTATCAGGGACAAAAGACGAACCTGCAGATGCCGGTGACCTGCCAAAGTCAGCTTGCTTCCCCTTCGCAATCGCTGCGCTGGACAGCCACCGCAGACCTTCACATGCGTGAGCAAGATAAGCCCCTCATTGCCGTCGATGTCATACTCGAGCAGATTCAGCTGCAGCTTCCAAAGATTGCCCTAGGGGATCCCATCCCTCAGGTCCTGTCTGATAAGCGTTTTGGACCCTTAGTGCCCCTGACGGAAAGTTCGACCTCGGGTGCTTTTGATTGGCAGCTTCATATCCACACCCCACCCGAGCACCCCGTACTCGTGGTCACTCAGCTTCTCAAAGAACCTGTTCCCATCACGATCGACCTGCAGACGAGCAGCACAAGCGCAGGGACTCAAGGTCGCATCGCCGTGCAAAACTATCAGCTCCACATTCTCAAAAAGAAAGCGTTTGTGGAGTCCTTGGGGATAGAACTCGCAGACAGCAGCGAAGCCCCCCAGCTCTTTGGTACCTTGCACTTTGAAGATCCCGATACCAAGATCGCCCTCAAACTCGCTGGAACACTCGATCGTCCCTTCTATCTGCTGGAGAGTCAACCGCCAAGACCGACTACGGAACTGCTCTCCATGATCCTCTATGGGGGGCGGACCGATGCCATGAACGATGAAAATCTGCGTTCGATCGAAGAGACGCGTGCAGCGATGATCGATGGAGCCATTGGCCTGGTCTCGATGTTCTATCTCGCCTCAACACCGATCGACAGTGTGGGATATAATCCCCACACCGGTGTTTTTCGGGCTCGCGTGCAGCTCGGTCAAGGCACATCGCTCTTTGTGGGTTCCGACCTAGAAGGGGCTAAGCAATCGATTGGACTCAGGCGCCGACTGAGTGAAAACTGGAGCTTTGAAACAGGCGCCGAGACAAGCGAAGCCGAAGGCAAGAACAAGGGCCTCGCGATGTTTCGCTGGGGACGACGCTACTAAAAAAGAAAAGGGCTGAAGAGAGCTCCAGCCCAATCTTTGTTGATAGTACGGTGATCAGAGCGAATTCAGATAGGCAACGATATCGGCGCTGTTGCTCTGGAAAGTGGGTGCAACACCAGCGTGCGATTGGCGTTTTCCTGCCGCCTCCACACCAGCCGCTGAAGCCTTGGTCAAAGCTCCTTGGGTTTTTCCATGGCAGTTGTTGCACGTGGTGGTCACAACCTGGAGACCTACCTTAGCATCACCCGCAGCAGGAGTTCCCCCACCGCCACCACCGCCGCCACTGCTACCGCCCCCTAAGGCTGCGATGATGTCGGCTTGATTCGCTTTGATATCGCTATTAATTTTCGCATTATGTTTGTCTACAGTCTGGGTACCCGACGAAATGTCTTTGATGTTCTGGACATTATCTCCGGTGAGCGTCGGGGCAACCGAATCGTTATGGCAACCTGAGCAGTTGTCGGTCAGAAAAGTTTTACCATTGGTTGCGTTACCGGAAGAACCGCCGCCCCCTCCTCCACTGCCAACGGTGCCGGCGGTAAGCTGGTTTTTATACTCTGTTGCAGCTGGCTGGCCCCCACTGCAGCCCAGCTGCAGGTAGAGCAAAGCTGTGAAAAACAGACTGATTCTCATGGAGCTCCCCTCTCATTAATCTACGGCTGTCCCCGAACCTGCTCCTATCCTTTTGAGATAGGACGAATGTTTCGTCCGCTCTAAGGTATCGGCCGCGAGGCGATAAAACTTGAGGGTCTCTTCCTTTGTTTTTTTGTTCCAATAAATTAGATACTTAACCTATCCAGAAACGGCTGTAGAGCAGCCGCCCACAGTTCGTAGCCATAGGAGGTCGGATGCAGATAGTCATCCATGACCTCAGGAGACAGGCTGCCGTCGGCTTTCAAAAAATGTTCGGCTAGGTCTAAGATCTGCCACCCCTCACACGCTAAGGTTCGCAGTCCTTGATTGACCGCTTCAATCTTGAGTCGCAGGGGGTCTGAGGGAGTAGCACCAGCAGGCAAAATCTCGCACTGTAGCACGGCTGTCTGGGGAAGCACCTTACGGATCGCCGCTTGAACGGCCTTTAAACCCTCGAGGGTGGCCTCAACCGAGCAGTCCCCATAGCCAAGATTGTTGACGCCGATCAGAAGAACAAGAGCTCGCAGAGAGCTCAGATGGGATAATTCTCCCTCCTGAATGCGCCAAAGCAAGTGTTGGGTCTGATCGCCTCCCACTCCGAGAAAAAGAGGATGATAGGCCTTCCAACGCGCCTTCCAAACGAGCAGACCGCGATTCATCCACGCCTCTGTGATCGAATCACCCAAGAAAGCCAGACGCGCATCTTTGCGACCAGGAAGACTTCGCTTCGCTAGGACGCGCCGCGTCCATTCCTCAGCAGACATCCAGGGCATATCCACCCGGCGCGCCGTAGGACGACTTGGACACTCGAGGGAAGGGGGAGTAGGTGAACATTCGGACATGCGCGACTCCTAGCGAGCGAAGACGATGGAACTTCGCACTTTACTGGAGCTCGAAATTTCTCGAAAGCTGATTTTACCAGAGAAATGTTAAGCCAAAAAGCTGGATATCGATGGCTGTGCCTTCTCGATAGCCCTTAGTCGTCTCGTCAGTGGGATCGGTTTGAATACTTTGCGAGAAATTTGTAGCTTTGGCCCACATGTTCCAGGCAATTCTTTGAAAGAGAAAATAACGCAGCCCAACCATAAACTCGACCCCATTGCTCTTACCTTCGAGCACGTACAGCTGACTGCTGTTTGGATACACTCTCTGAAGATAAAACAGACCGATGTAGGGGATGATTCGGCTAGTAGAGATGGCATACCCCTTCGCGCCGTCAGGGAGATTCAAAAGAAAGCCGAGAGCGGCCTTGCGGTCGATGATATGGTACTTGTTCAGATCAGCCACCAGTCGCTGGTCGCTGTGCCGATAGCTCACCTGGGCTTCGATATTCTCACTCAAAAAATACCCATAGGAAAAATCGAGCTTGGAAACGGTCTCGGTAAGCGGTTTCTTCTCATTATCCAGCAGATAGTAGCCATTATGGACATTATACTGAAGCTGAAGACTCAGCTCCTGAGAAAATTCAGCAAAGGCAAGTCGAGGACTCAGCAGAAGAAAAAGGAGTAGCCCAGCAGATGCCGATAGACGTCCCACTGCAGACATGACGAGCCAGGTCTCTGTCTGCCTTCGGCGTAAGCTTCGCTGTGTGCAAAGATACAGCATACGGTCTTCTCCCATAAGTTGTATCGGCAGATCTTGTCCAAACTTATACCTCGCGGTAGGGGCGCTGATCTTTTTTTTTGCATGAATTATTTTCATCAATAGATACGGCCTGTTAAAACACAAGCCATCGCTTCCATTCTGTGATAAGAACAAAAAAGAAGGGGGGCCATCGGCTTGAAACGCATCCTTACTCTTTGCTGGCTCGTTCTCTGTGGACTTTGCCTTGTCCCGGCGACAGGAGCTCTCAGTATACCTGCCACTCGAACAGCCCCACCCTGCTCGTCGAACCCACCCATCCCATCGGGACCCCGCATCCATGAGGACCTCAGCTTTGAGCGCAGCCCTACAGAGATCGAAACAAAGATTCGGCAGACCTTAAAGGAAAGCGATAGAGACTTGCAACGGCTCTTGCAAGCATCCGTTACCCCTTGTTTAAGTGATTCCTTAGAGACCCTCGATCAGCTCAAAGCTCGTGTGCAAGAGCTTGAAGCTCGCTATGATTTTCTCCAAGATGCGGGAGCAAGTCCGAAATTAAGAGAGGCTGCCGCTGCGGCAAGTCAGGCATTGCAAAACTATCAACTGCAGACCTTCCAACTCAACGCAAGACTCTATGCATGGCTTCTCAAACAGGCTGATAGCCGTGCCGAAGCCAATCTTTCCCCTTCCCATCAAAGACTATGGCAATTGACGAAAGCTGGCTTTGAGAACGAAGGCCTTCGCTTGGCCAACTCCAAACAGCATGTGCTGAAGGAAAAAGAAGAACGTCTGGCTCGACTCACAAACTTAGCTCGACGGCATATCGCAAAAGACCGCGGCCTTATCGAGCTGTCCCATGAAGCCCTCAAAGGCCTTCCCTCCGAGCAATTGGCTCTTCTCCCCCATCCAAGACCTGGAGTCTGCAGCATAGCTGCTGCAGACGACGCGCTCTATCATCAGCTCATGCGCACGCTCGAGAGTGCTAGCACGCGTCAGGCTCTGCTGAAAACTCGCTATCAAAGAGCTATGCAGTCCAATGGACAAAATCTTCTGGAGATCTTGCGTCTACGTCTGGAAATCGCCCATCTGCTTGGTTACAAAAACTGGCTCAGCCTGCGCCTCCAGTCCTCCGTAGTGGGCGATGAGGAGCACGCTTTCCACTTTCTGAATGAGTTAGAAGCACGCCTCCACGAAACCAGGGAACAGGAAAAACTTTCGCTCGCAAGTTTTACCCACGGACAGCCTCTCGTCTTGGGTAATATCGAGCGCGCTCTCTTCTTGTCCCAGGAATATCGAGAGCACGAAACGGACGAGAAAATGCCTTTGCTCTTTCGAGAGAGCACAGTTTTACCAAGGTTTTTAGACCTTG
>CANGNB010000069.1 GCA_947454545.1 Oligoflexaceae bacterium | reverse complement strand
TTGCAAGTCGATCAGAAAAGTCTCTTCAATGTCATCGGCGAGCTTTTGCATCGCCAGGTTCAGCCGATGATTGACCTTGGATTGCTGAGAAAGAGCGATACGCATATCGATCCCATTGCGGATGATGCTCGAGGCGGACACCGTCATCAGCAGCAAAAGTGCCACGGAAAACATAATTTCGAGCAGAGTCATCCCAGCTTCACGCGAAGTCTCGTATCGGTTCGAAGGGCTGCCTACCATAGCATACCTCCCCCGGTGGGCTGCGTCGTTGGATTGGTCTGCCCAGGTACAGCGCCGTTGCCTTGAGGATTCGCTGGATTTGCTCCATTAGCCGGAGTGGCTCCAGGGGCTCCAGGGGCTCCAGGAGTCGCTGTTCCAGGTGTGCCGGGGGTTCCGTTGGGTGTACCCGTACCGTTGGGATTATTTGGATCCGAAGGATTGGGAGTGGCTGCTGCCAAAGGAGTCGCCTGCTTGATCACCTGATCGAAAGTGGCTTTTTTCAGCGTGATATACTCATCAAGCTTTTTCTGATTGGTCAAAAGGTAGGTGAGACTCACACTGCTCCGCCGCGCGCCATCAGGCCAAGACACTTCAACACGGGCTACTTTTAATATCTGCCCTTCAAAGACCTTATTGATAGCGTCTTCCATGCCGGCCAAAGCTGAGCCACCACCAGCATTTTCTGGGGTCTCTTCCTGCTTATCTTTTTCGCCATCTTTCTTCGATTTTGGTCCACCGCCCGCTAAGAGATCGAAGATGGGTAGCTTCCATTCGTGGACTTCAAGACTCCACCGATATTCAAAATCAGGATCCGTGATATCCCGAAAAACCTGATCTTTGATCGTACTATTGGTTTCCATATCCTTGAAATCAAGATGATTCCAATTGTATTCGACCTGCGTCATCACTCGTTTGGCTAACCAAATAGCCTGAGTGGAGCGCTGACCGTAATCAACCATACTGAAAATAGTCCCCTGGCCCGTCGCCATCTGAATGACGACAGCCGTCAGCAACCCCACTGCTATGATCACCTCGAGCAGGGTAAAACTGGCTTCTTCTGGGCGCTTTTCAACGTCTTTTTTCATCACTGCGCAGATCGACCTCTTTGTAACCGGTCTCGGCCGTCGCCACGCCCTCATAGGGCTCGGTGCGAATCGTGTAGGTTTTTTCATCAAGTTTAGCCTTATCATCCAGGTCTGCTGGAGCAAGATGAATGACAGCTCTTTCTACATAACCCTGTGGAAAAAAATAGAGGTAGGCATAGCCCTCAGCTCCAAGTTCCTCCAAGGTCAATAATCGCTGGAGATGTTCGGTCTGCATACTCCGAATAACAAAGCTTGGCCCCAAAGCTCGTTTGTTCCACTCAGCATCGTCGACGGCTGTCCACTTGGTGGGTTTGAGCTTCTTTGCTGCAGCCAAAAGCGGCGAGCTAGGTTTGATGACCTTTTCCTTCTCGGCATCTTCGACTTCACGCCCTGCGAGTTCGGTGTAGCGCTTTAAATCTTCGTCAAAGGCCGCTTCTTTTTCCTTAATTTCATCGGGTGTAGGATCCCGATCCAGCTTTTCATCACCCAGAAAAAAATTCTGGTCTTCTGTCGCTTCCAGCCAGTAACTTCCGGTTTTGAACTCAAAGACCAGGCGGTAAGGTTTGCGATTCAGGACGGACATGTCGTAGGCAGAGCGGATATCCCCTAGAAGGTTACCAAGCTTATGTGTCGCTTCAGTTCCCGGGACGAAGCTAAAGTTTGGCACGGCCACCGCGGAGATCAGGGCAATAATGGAGATCACCACCAAAAGCTCGATGATCGTCAGGCCCTCAGTTCCTCGGAACCGGGGCGGCTGCGGCGAAACTTTGGAGGGGAGAGACATCGTATGAATCAAGCCTCACTAACAAAAGAGGCTTCCCAGGGAAGCCTCGGCAGCGTTTCACTCGGCGGGTGTTCCTGAACCCGCTTCTTTCTTGTCTGGAAAGGAAATATCATCTTCCGTTCCCATCGTCTGATCCGGTCCAGCCGACGTGATCCGAAAGGTCTTGAGACCCGTCGACTCATAGCCAAATTCTGTATCCCAAGGATCCTTGAGCTTGTCTTCCTCGGTGTAAGGACCTCGCCAGTTTTTAGCACTGCCCGGAGCTGTGATGAGGGCTTGAAGGCCCTCTTCTGTCGCAGGGAAGCGATTGTTGTGGAGCTTATAAAGACTCAGCGCATTGTTGAGCTGGCTCATAGCCACCTTTGCCAAGTCGACCTTCGCGTCTTCGTTTTTCTTCAAAATATTTTGCATCAAAATCGTCATCAGGGTCCCGATCAGGGCAATCACAATGAGGATTTCGATGATCGTCATACCCACTTCACGCACACCTTCTGCCTGTTCAGCAAAGGGACGAGCCAAGCGTCGCTTCCATTGATTCCACTGCATAATCTGTCTCCTCACACCTTAGATATCATTCTCATCGCCCTGCAGGCCCTGCAGTCTTTGAACCCTATGTTGCCGTCACCTGGTCCTAGGCGTGAGCTCTTCACCTGAAAAGATATCATCGACGCTCATGGGTACCAAGGACTTAAAAAAAATTGCGCTTATTTGACTTGCTTCATGATATCCATCATGGGCAGGATCATCGCCATGATCACTGTGACGGAAATCACCATCAGAAGAATCATCATGACTGGCTCGATCAAGGACACCATCTTAGCAATTTTCCGCTCAACCTCGGCATCGTAGGCCTTGGCCACATGAGCCAGCATGTTCACCATCTCACCCGTTTTTTCACCTGTTGAGATCATGTGTGAGACAAGCCCCGGAAAAATGCCACTTTTATTGATACAAGCAGCAAGACTATTCCCCTCCTGCACCTCGATCTTGGCTTGCTCCAAAACCTCCGTCAGGACCATATTATTCACAACATTCTTAGTAATGTCTAAGGCCGCGATAATCGGTACGCCTGAGGACAGCAAGGTAGCGAGAGTCTTGGTAAAGCGCGAAACCGCCAGCATCAAAAACACTGGCCCTACAACCGGACCTGTGATCAGAAATTTGTCAAACCTACGGCGTCCTTCTTTGGTCGCAATCCAGCGTTTGAAGAGATAGACACCGAGCCCCAGCGTGAGCAAGGGAACGTACCAATAGGTTTGCAAAAAGGTAGAAAATGCGATCAGAGCCTCAGTATACCAAGGGATAGTGATCTTCATGCTTTTAAAGACTTTGGTCAGCTTAGGCACGATGACGACCAGCAAAAAGCCTACGACCGCCAAAGAGGCAAAGATCATAATGGAAGGATAGACCATGGCCTGGACGACCTTACCTCGCACCGTGACCTGATATTCCATGAATTCGGCAAGGCGTTCCAAGACCGTGGCTAAATTCCCCGACGATTCTCCCGCCTTTACCATGTTCACATAGAGGCGATTGAAAACCTGGGGATAGGCTGCACAGGAATCGGCTAGGGACTTACCCTCAGACACCGAATCTTTGACAGCCGAAAGGGTTTTGCGAAGAGTGTCATTTTCAACCTGGTTGACCAGAGCTTTGAGAGTCTCATCGAGGGGGACGTAGGCACCCTGCAGGGTCGCAAACTGGCGAACCATCACCGCCATCTCATCGACGCTCACCTTTTGCGCGAAGAGCTGAAAGGATGCGCCCCCTTTGCTGGACTCGTTGGCCTTTTCTTCTTTGATTTCGGCGACGATGATCTTTTGCTTTTGGCGCAGGGTTTGCCGGGCCGCACGCTCCGATTCAGCATCGATGCGCCCCTTGACGTTGGCTCCACTGCCCGCTTCGTAGCCTTTGTAGGTAAACATCGGCATGCGTTTAGCCCCTTTCTGCTACGCCGCCCATCTCGATATCGAGTTCGTCGGTCTGGGTTTTACGCACAGCTTCATCGATTGACGTTTCGCCAGAAAGGACTTTTTGGATCGCGGCATCGCGCAGCGTGCTCATGCCCTTATCGATCGCTTTTTTCTTAATAGTTTTAGAATCTTGCGTAACAAGTATCAGGTTGCGGATCTCCTCATCGAAGACCATGAGCTCGTAGACCCCGATACGACCGTGATAGCCGATACCAAAGCAGCGATCACATCCCGAAGTAGAGGCACGGTAGAACTGTCTACCCTTGGTCTGTTCGCGCCCTTTATCGATCAGATGCAGCTCAGCATCACTCGGCTCGTAAGCCTCGCGGCAATGCATACAAAGCTTGCGCAGAAGGCGAGTCGCAACGATACCCAAAACCGCCGAAGACAGCTGGAAAGGCTGAACACCAAAATCAAGAAAGCGCGTCACGGTCGAAGCGGTATCGTTGGTATGCAAAGTCGAGAGAACCAAGTGACCTGTGATCGAGGCCTGAACCGCAATCCGCGCTGTCTCTGCATCACGAATCTCACCGATCATAATCACATCGGGATCTTGACGTAAAATGGCGCGCAAACCACTGGCAAAAGTCATCCCAATCTTATCTTTAACCTCGATCTGCCCCACTCCCGAGATCTGGTACTCGACGGGGTCCTCGATGGTCAAAATATTGATGTCACTCGTATTGATATTCATCAGACAGGCATAAAGGAGGGTCGATTTACCGGAGCCCGTTGGTCCTGTCACAAGGACGATGCCGTGTTTCTGTTCAATTAAAGAGCACAGCGATTCGTAGGTCTTCTTTTCAAGACCCATCTGATCTAAGCGTTTACCACCGGCAGATTTATCCAAAAGACGCATGACTATGCGCTCGCCAAAAGCCACCGGCACAACCGAAAGACGGACATCGATGTCCTTGCCTGCGACCTTGATCGAAATACGCCCATCCTGGGGT
Source organism: Oligoflexaceae bacterium (assembly GCA_947454545.1). Lineage (GTDB taxonomy): Bacteria > Bdellovibrionota_B > Oligoflexia > Oligoflexales > Oligoflexaceae > Oligoflexus. The sequence goes on along the minus strand of CANGNB010000069.1, from coordinate 10,100 downwards.
ACACGCTTTTCAGCGATATCAAGCTTACCGATAACCTTGATCCGAGACGCTAGAGAGCCCCCGTGACGCTTAGGAATCTGCGTCTTGTCTTGGAGCATACCGTCGATACGAAAGCGCACGAGCACTTCGTTTTCCATGGGTTCGATATGGATATCCGAAGCCCGTTCTTTCACCGCTCGCGCCAAAAGACCGTTGACCAAGCGAATCATCGGCTTTTCATCATCCGACGATTCCAAAAGATCGCGCGTCTCTTCGAGTTCCTCATCACCGACTTCGCCGACGTTCAACTCATCCAAGACTTTTTGTGAGGCGTCATTGGCCCGTTCAAAAACGCGGTTGATCGCGTTTTCGATCACCGAGGGTGGACTCACAATCATGTTGATATTGGTCGAAAGGATGAGGCGCAGATCGTCGAGGGGGTGAATATTGAGCGGATCCGCAACAACCACCGTCACATTAAAATCATCTTTGGCAATGGGAAGAATCTTATTGTCACGACAGAATTGGATCGGAATGTTATCAACCAACGTTGGGTCGATATCATTCAGCGGAAGTCTGTCGTAGTAGGGCAGATCAAGCTGCTGAGCCAAGGCTCGCAGCATGTCCTCTTCGGTCACATAGTTGTGTGCGACCAAGAGTTCCCCTAATTTTCGCCCAGAACTATCTTCACTCTGCTCACGCAAAGCATCCTGTAGCTGCTTTTCCGAGATCGTCTTCGAATCGATCAGAATCTGCCCAAGAGTTCTATGCTGCAGACTGCGAAAATCAATAGTCGGCAGCCGCATCCAACGAGGCGTCTGCCGTGCGATTTTACTCTCTTTATCCGAACCATCAGTCATAACGCGAGCACCCACTATTCAGAGAGAAAAGACCAGCCATCACATCGGGGCCGCATCCATCGGCTCACTTGGTACTTCCACCGGCTCAGGAGGAGGTGGTGGAGGCGGCGGAACAGTTTCGACACCTTCGGGACTACCGATGGGAACATCTTCGCCACCGGGTGAGGTCGGAACCGTTGTCGGTTCTTCAGGACGCGTCTCGGCATTGCCTTCTTGGTCTTCCGCCTTGGCTTTTTTATCCTGCGGTTCGCCCCGATCTTCCATCATCTGCCGGCGCATCGCTTCGGTTTCAGCATCTTCGCGTCGATCGATGTCGTCAGCTTTGAATTTCCCAGCTTCTCGCGATGGCAAAGCTTTGGTGAATTTATCATCGGAGTCTGTCCCAAAGGCATCAGCCATCATCTCATCGCGCTCTTGAACTTTCTTATCGTAGATCGCAGCCAGATCGTTGGCCCCGTAAACGATATGAGGCGTCAAGAATACCATCAGACTGGTGTTTTCCTTTTTGATGGCACTGTTTCGGAACAGCCAACCCAAGATAGGAATATCACCTAGTAAAGGAATTTTCTGGAAGGTTTCCGACTCGCGCCGTTTCACCAAGCCGGACACCACAGCCGTCTGTCCGCTCTTCACCGTGACCAGCTGAGAGGTCTGGCGTTTGTTGATCTTAGGCACACCCTGAGTCGGATCGAACTTGCCTTCATTGGCTTCGAGATCCAGTTTGAGGGTGACATAACTCCCGCTATGACTGATGTTTGGCTTGAGTTCGAGGCTGAGATCCGCATCTTCCTTCTCGACCTTTTCGATAGCCCCCTGACCGATAGCTGCACTTTGGACGGCCGATTTGTAAAAGATCGTATCGCCCACCACTATCTTGGCGGTTTCATTGTTCGAGGTCAAAAGGTGAGGTGAAGAAAGAACGCGTGTATTCCCGTCAGCCTTGAGCATACTGATGAGGCCGGCTGGACTCACGTCACCGATACCCGGAATATTTACCGATTTCCCAGAAAGCACACCGATCGTAAAGTCTTTGCCGATCGCATTGGCTACATCGAGCTTGGTCTGATCGCTTGGTGGCTTTTGTGTAGAACCCACGATCAAAGGGGCCACGGTTTTGCCCTGCCAGCCATAGGCCTGCACAGCATTGCCAGACTTGTTACCGAGCACCAGCGAGGTTCCAAAGTTGAAGTCATTGGCCAGGTTCACGTCCAAGATATCCGCCTCAACATAGACCTGAGGACGTCGTCGATCCAGTTTGCGGATGATGCCGTTGATCGTATCGTAGGACGAACGTGAGCCTGTGATCAGCAGCGAGTTTGAACTCTCATCCGCGGTGATTTTGACATTATCCCCGAGGTCTGCGACAGCGGATGGCTCGTCCGAAGTCCCACCACCTCCAAGAATACCGCCGGTACGGGCCCGGTTGTTATTCTGACCCAAAGTTCGGATGGGTGAGCTGGGAGTCAAACGTCTCGCCGCTGAGTTGCCCTGAGCCAGTGAAGACAGGGTTGCGGCAATTTTCTTAGCATCGGCATAGTCGAGGAAGCGGACGCGAATCGCGGCCTGATTGGTTGGGTCATCGATGGGAAAATCGAATTTTTTGACCAGATCCTTCACATCCTGAATCGTACGTGGCGGTCCAAAGATCACGACAGAATTCGAACGCTCATCCACCGAGATTTTAAAACCGGCAGTGGCTGTTCGGCCTGCTGTTCCCCGCTTAGAGGCTTCTGAAGCCTGGAGAATTTCCTGAACTTTTTGCGAGATTGCTTTGGCATCGCCGTATTTGATTTGAACCAGAGCCACTTTGGGCTGATGTCCAGCGACGTCCAGGAGCTCGATAATCTGCAAAATGCGACGAACCTTATAACCAGTATCACTGATGATCAGGGTGTTGGTCGGTGCGTAAGGGATGATAGAGTTGGTCGACACCAGCTGAGCTAGAGTCTGCTGCACCTGCTTGGCATCAATGTAGCGCAAGGGCACGATCTGCGTGATCAGCTTATCTGTGCGAGGTGCCCAAGAGGTTCCCTGATAGATGTGAAGGTTGCCCTTCAAGGCATTACGCGTAGGCAAAATCTTGATGACTTTCCCCGTTTCAACTGTGGTGTAGCCGGCCACGTTGAGAGCGGAAAGAAAAGCTTGATAAGCTTCTTCTTTCGTCACTTTTTTCGGCGAGATCATCTGAATTTTGCCCTGGACGCCCTTGCCAATAATGACGTTCTTACCTGTCCAAAGCGCGACGGCACGGATGATATCTTTAATCTCCGTCGGCTCGGGAAAGTCGATACTGACGAGCTCCTGGCCTCCCGGAATGTTCTCCGAGCCTGGATTCTCTGGCTTAGCCCCAAACTTGGGCCCACCCGGTAATCGCGGGCTATCGCTCGGCCCTTCCGTCTCATAAGAGGGCGGATCGGGTGGTGGTGGTGGCTCAGGCGCATCTTCCTGCGCGAATGCGGGCCTGAGTGAAACCCAGCTCACAAAGAGGGCTATGATAAGGCTACGGATACGAATCACTCTGTTTTCCCCCTGATGAGAAACCTCTTACTTGATCGATATATTCAGGGAACAAGGCGACTTGCCCCCCTTCAGGTAGTCCACGCGAATCTGCTTTTCACTCTGCAAGGCTTCGTACACCGCAAAACCCTTTTCCGGCTGAGCCATGCTTGTGCCATTCACGGCCGTGATCACATCACCACTGGCCAGATTTGCTCGTGTCCAAAGCGATCCTCCTCGGACCCCTATCAGCTTGAACCCAATCATAGCGTTGTCTCTATGATGGGGAACTAAGCGCCCAGCTTCCAAAATCTTGGCAAACCCTGGGCCTAAAGCTTCTTCTACTGTCTGGCTATCAAACGAGACCGTGCCACCGGGACAATCGGCGCCGTTCGCATCCTCGGCACTGGGCATCGGCATAGCCATACCCCCCGAAGCGGCATTCGAACCAGTGAGGGCCGCTTTGTTTGCCCCCATGAGCGAATTGAGCTCCAGACACTCCTTCACACCGTTGTTATTGAGGATGACTGCACTTTCCTCAATTGCATAAATGAGTGCCTGATCTTGCCCTACGATTCTATCGCCTGCACGATAGACGTCAGCTATAGTATACCCCTTTTCCAAGATTGTCGCGAAAGTCGTGTCAGCCTGACCAGTATGAATGATTCCTAAAAGCTCGACATTTACCGTTGGTTTTTGGCACTTATCAGCTGGATTAAAAGCATTCGAGGCGCCACCGACGCTTGGATCTGGCTCGTCAGGGAGGATACCTGCTGAGTTGAACATGTTGCGTTCGACTATGACTTTGCGCATGTCGCGGTAATTGGTCTCTTTGCCAAGACGGATGCGATCAGGCTCTTGCTTCACCAACATACGATGCTGCATGGCCGAGCCTGAGATGAAACGAACAGTGACAGAACTCACCATCGACGCCAGTATGTAAGCGACAAAGACGAGGCTAGCACTTCGCCCGAGCCCATCTAGGAGCACACCTGTCGTTCCCTGTGAGGAACGCCAGAGCTCTAGGAGTTTTGCTCGCAGCACCAAAGCCTGCATGGGGACGGCTCCTTACTGAACCTTGATCATCATGTTCGAGATCTGTCCGTTACGGTTGACACGCACCTCAATGTCTTTTTCATTCCGCAATTGATTCAATAGCCTGATAGCACCGGCAGCATCCCGCAGGGGTATGCCATTGATTTCCTCGACGATATCGCCATTCTGGAAACCCGCTTTTTCATAGACCGAATTCTCACGAATTCGCGTTAAGCGAAAGCCTTTTAATTCGGATCCGACCATATTGGGCTCAGCCTTAGCGTCCTGAAGGACCTTGGTGAGCTGATCAGGCGACAAAAGATTGCGTTTGAACTCCTCGGTCAATTGAATCGCTCCCCCTTTGCGCTCGAAACCATCCTCGCGGTAGGCATCCGGTGGAGACCGATTCGCAATGCGATCGCTCGCGATATTGCGGTCGCCCCCAGCGCTGGGCCCCTTGCGACGTCCGGTGGGGAGACTGAACTTGGCAAGTTCGAGGTATTCACGCCCGTTGACGCTCTCGAGTATGACCCGATCGTCGTAAACTTCTGCTAGCTTGACCCCATCCTGAATTCTATCGCCAACCATGTAGCTGCTGGTCTTTTGCTTGTCGGTATGCTCCAGCATAGCGAGACCATTGTACGGATCCCCAGCAAAGATCACCCCCACCAACTTGAGCGGCAGAGAACTCGCCACAAGACGATCGGAAGGACGTCCCGACTTCGGCCCAGAGGCCCCGTCCAAGCTGTCGCCGACCTTACCTTCGCTATTGAAAATATTACGGTCGATGATCTTTTCCACATCCGCCTTGCTCAGCGGCTTGCGACCCCCTAGGGATAGCCCTCTGCCCAGACTTGCGAGATTGCCACGAACAGGTTTTTGAAGTGGTAAAAAACGCGACGAAACGTAGAGAGAAAGTGCACTTGCCAAGACAAAACTGGCGACGGTCAAACCCAGGACGAGGGATGGCGAAATCCCCCGCACGATCCTTAGGACGCGCAAAAGCTGTTCCCTATCGATGGCCGACAGCATTTTTTGCATGGGTACTGCTTCACTCCCTTGTGAGCTATGTATCCTGAGGCTCTTCCATGAGTCCCTCAGAGACCACAGCGACTGGACCAATTCGTCTCAGCCCATCTCTGTGGATCCGCTTTCCCTGACGAGACTCTGTCTCGTCCTCTTTGAGGTTCTTTCCTATCGCATCCTTCGGCCATCCGCATAGACTTGCATGAGTCTTTTTTTTAGGGAAGCCATTTAGACAAGGCCAAAGATCGCGCGTAGTTCAGGTCATTGCAGGGGTTTGTCCGGAGAGAAGCATGCTCTTGATGAACTGAGCGCAGGTTCCGGCCGTCGCGAAACTGAGGGTCATGGTGTAGTCAGCTTCCTTGAACTTGTCCTCTCTCTTCGCGTCAAGCTCAGCTATATGCTGCTCTAGAGAAGCCCTGCGAGCCACAGGGTCAGCTATATCAAGCGTAGCAGCTAGCTTTGGCCGCTTCGCTATCTCGTCAGGATTGAGCAGCAGGCGATACACGATTTCCGACCGAGGTGTAGCAAGCCATATCGCGGGTCCCAGCTGCTTGAGCATCTGCCAGTTTTCCTCACGCTCCAGAGTTCCCCCACCCGGAATGATGATGTGGTTCAGGATGGGCTGGATTCCCTGCAAAGCTTCCGTCTCCATCTGACGAAAGGCTGCCTCGCCTTCGCTCAGAAAGATTTCGCTAATAGGTCGTCCTGCCTTCTTTTCTATCCACTCGTCGAGGTCGAGGACACCAAAGCCTATGAGTTTTGCAAGTTGGTAGGCAACCGTCGTCTTGCCACTCGCTGTCCCGCCAACGATGACGAGGTTGGGGAAAGCCTTCCGATTTAAGACGGGAAGTTCTTGAATCTGTTTCAAAGTTAGGTATCCAATTCTACATATCGAAGGTCCGGCTGAGCCAGAGTTTCATTGTCTTTTCGTCTTACAACAACTAATAATTGCAAAGACTTGATCTTTTTGATTCTAACATCGAGCAGGTGGTATCGTGAAGGGAAATATCTATCTATCTGTGACTCAGCACGAGTCCTTTCTGCACTGGCAACTGCAAAGACCCGAGCGTCGCAATGCTCTTGGCCCGACCCTTGGACAAGCCCTGCGCCAAGCTCTTGACGCTCTTCAATCTGAGCTCAAGCTTTGGCAGGAGCAGAACGATCTTTCCCTCTCGCCCCCTTACCGCGGGCTTGTTCTATCTGCAGACGTTTCAGGATCAAATGCTCCATCGACTCCCGTTTGGATTGCTGGCGGCGATCTGAAAGAGCTCGCTCAGCTTAGTACCCCCCAAGAGGGTCGGGCCTACGCCACAAGCTTTGCCACAATAGGCCAGGATCTCCAGAATCTGCCTATCCCTGTCATTGCAGCCATCGATGGCCTCGTTATAGGCGGCGGCGTCGAATTCGCTCTCGCCGCTGACCTTCGGATTTCAACACAACGCTCAGCCTTTCATTTTAAACAGCTGGAAGTGGGTCTCAGTACTGGCTATGCAAGTTGCCAACGTCTGGTAGCGCTCGTAGGAGAAGCTCGTGCTACAGATCTACTGCTCTTGCGCCGCTGTCTCAGCAGCTCTGATGCCAAGGCCTACGGACTGCTAAATGAAGTCGTTGAAGATCAGACAGAACTCATCGGACTTTTGAATAGCTGGGAGAAAGAATTCTCCGCCCTGTCTCCCTGGTCGCTCGCCGCCCAAAAGCGAATGCTTCAAGGCCGGTCGGCGCTTGGCCGAGACGTATGCACCGAAAAGGAGCTGACCTGGTTTGAAGAGCTCTGGATGCATCCTTGGCATCGGCGCTTTTTGCAAAAATTCTTGAAGTGATCGCCTGACTCGATGGCTGTCTATTTTTTGCGGGATACTAAGACAGAAAGTAGGACCGTTTCAGGATGCCTGCACAAGAGGCCGATCTACAACGGCATAAAAGAGTTTCAACTCATGTTCTGCCCAATGAAATGAAAGTTCGATGGGAGATTCTCTCACAAGACTTTTCACATGGTTCTCTAGCTCTCTACTATTTGTCACATTGAAACGAAAAGTTCCTTGGGCAACAAGGGTCACGGTCTGCGACGGCTCATCCCAACAGAGGCCAACACGGACATTATCCTTGGAATGACGTAAAGCAAATTCTAAAAACATTGCTAAAACGTTTTTGCTTATGTAGCGATTCCCTGTCACCGTGATGGGAGCATTCCCTAAATCTGACAGATTCAGCCTTTTATAATCAGCTAAATCTATGTGCACTACCATACGTTCGACAGCCAACCTGACAAGCTCGACGGCATTCAAGTTTTCCATCTCATAACCATCGACACCACTAATACTTCTCACCTCAGCAATCGATTCTGCGACTAGTTGAACACCATCTTCAGCTTCACGAAAGGGTTCGCGCAAATCTGAGAACATAGTCTGAAAATGCTTACGCACTACAACTTGATCGGGATCCTCGCCAGCACCTATGAGATCATTGATCTGCTGCTCGATTGCTTTCATTTTCCCTGTCAAGGTCGTCAGAGCTAGCTGAATATAATTGAGAGGATTACTGATTTGGTGGGCGATTTCAGCGGCTGCCCGTATTCTATGCAGCGCCTCCACTTTAAGTATTCGCTGCTGATTCCGGTCATGCTCAATCTGGGCCTGCATCTGGGCCTGTGCAAGGTCTCGGACTTTACGTATATCTTTTTGATGTAGATGAGTCAGGACACTGAATAGACAGGTGATGAAAGCAATGAAAAAGAAGAACAGCTTATCGTCTATTCCAAAGGGGATGTCGTAGACCATATAAGTAAAAATATAGATTAACAAAAACAGAGCTGATTCGAAAAAAACGGCCCCAAATGTGGAGACGACAATAAACAGAAGCAAACCTATCAAGGACGCTAAGAGATTGAAAAAGCCATTGTAGCTAGAAGGCAAATGTGCGGATAGTAAAGTAGCCCAGATGCCATGCGCACAGGTAAATAGAACAGTCTGATATCTCGCCTTTACCTGAAATCTATCGAGCCAGGAATATCGGACGCCTAGAAGAGTGCCTAAGCAAATAAGAAGAGGGTAAACGATGAAGGATTTTACATCGTAGGCAAAGGGCTGCTGAAAAAGGGCTGCCAGAGAAAAAACACCAATATGAATCGAGACCCAGCCCAGTATCCCACTCAGAGCCAGAAGATAGGCATTTTTTTTACGTTTTTCGAGAACCAAGCTTATAAAACCCTCCGGTGGGAGGCATCGGAAACCTAGCCCAAAACCTGATAAGCAGCCTGCCGGACGCATCCAATAGTCCAAATTTATTGGTTTATTTTGATTATCACACAGTCTAGACTGAGAGATTGAAGAGCTTAACGAGCAGCTGCAAAAGGCCTAGGAAAAGCCTTTGCTAAGTCCTATGGGAATAAAAGGAGCTCGTGCCTGAAGTTGTTTTAGCATCGAGATGAACGGGACTCTCGAGCTCATAGGCCACAGGTATCTGGCTTCTAGCAGCAATAGCTCGGCATGCTTAGGTTCTCGCATGACGACATTGAGGTTTTGGAGAACACGCTTCCAAGGGGCTACTTCAGCAAAGACGGTCGGATCAGCCACAATACGCGTCTCTGGAAAAGCGATGCGAAGACCCAAGAGCAGCGCTAAATCTATGGCAAGATCCCCACAAAATCGATAATGAAGCGTTCGACCAGCAGGATCCAAGCGTTTTTGGAGAGCTAAGCGCAGACTGCATTTTGTGGCTTCGGCCCAGGGCCATGGGAAAGCCTCAAGAGGGAGAACCTGGTCGTCCTTTATCTGTTCCTCCAAGTCCACACTCAGCCAACCTTCACAGCCGGGGCCTACCCACGCCCGCAAAGCGCCATCGGACAAAGCTGCCACGCTTCCATCGTACCATTGCTCATCGAACCAGCCCTGAAGCGGAATCCAGAGATGCTTCCCTTTAGATTCCCTTAAAAAGATCGGCTCCTCATCCCCAAAGAGCTGCCAGCTAAAGTGTACGCAAAGATCATCGGGAGCTTGCCAGATCACTTCCTGATCGTGCCGCTCAAAGCTCTGCTCGATCCAGGCACCCTCGCTCCAAAGCCAAAGCTTACCCTGTCCCTGGCGCACAGACGGCTCACAGACGAGAGTCTGAGGCAAGTGTACCTCATCCGTGGTCCCCCAACGCAAAAGGCAGCCTCCCTGAGAAGGGGCTGCCTTGGCGAGGATTCCTTGCTGTAGGAGTCCCTTCATACGTTAAATCTAAACTCCATGACATCGCCATCTTTCACCACATACTCGCGGCCTTCTTGGCGAATCAATCCCAGCTCTTTCAATTTCACGCGTGATCCCGCTTTGTGCAGATCAGAAATCGCATAGACTTCGGCACAGATAAAACCGCGCTCAAAGTCGGAGTGAATCTTTCCAGCAGCAACGGGAGCCTTGTCACCCTTGTGAATGGTCCAAGCACGAATTTCTTTTTCTCCAGCAGTAAAGTAGGTCTGCAGTCCAAGAAGTTCAAAACCCGAGCGGATCAAGCGGTCCAAACCAGGTTCTTGCATACCAAAATCTTTGATCATCTCGAGTTTTTCTGCAGGTTCGAGCTGGCTCAGTTCCTCTTCGATCTTCCCACAAATCTGCACAGCGATTGCTTTTTCAGCAGCGGCAAAAGCTTTGACTTTTTCGGTGAAAGCATTGTCCGAAGTTCCGTCCGCCATGGATTCTGCGACGTTGCATACATAGAGCACAC
>CANGNB010000068.1 GCA_947454545.1 Oligoflexaceae bacterium | reverse complement strand
TACACGACACTTGTCAGCAAAGGGGAAGGTCTTTGCTATAAGTGAATGTAGGATTTGCTCCAAGCAAACAGCGCTCTCTGCCACAGAGAACGCTGTTTTGTTTTTGTGCTGCACAGCAATAAGATAGACAAGCTTTATGCATTTGAACGCGATCCCTCCTCGCCGTTTTTGATATAGGACTTTGCGTTCGCAGGTTATCTGGCATGAGCCGGAAACCCTTGTTCGTGAGGCCTTTCTTAAAACTTAGGCGGTAGGTTTTGAGCGCGCAAATCTTCCTGATTTATCAGGCTTCACCACCTAGTGTTTCCTAAGAAAAGTTGTTACATAGATACGTGTGAGGTGTTTCTTGTTCTCCCTTTGAGTGGTGAGAGTGTTATGAAAAAAGTTACTGTTTTGATAGTAAATGATCATCCCGTTTTGCGTGAAGGCCTCCATCAAGTTTTGGCCCAGTCTGCGGAAATTGAAGTCTTAGGTAGTATCCCTTCGAACTATCATCTTCATCAGCAGATTGATCTTCTGCATCCCGATCTTTTGATTCTCGACGCGAGGGCTCAGGTACCTCTTCAGCAAATCGTTGCTGAATGTCGCGTGGCAAGACCCACGCAGCGTATTGTCTTGAGCAGCAGTTTTGCTGGTCTCGATGATAAGCGCTTGGTAGAACGCTTGCAGGTCGATGCTTTGATTTCTGTGATGGACGATAGCCAGCATATGATCGATACCATCCTTTCGACAGCTGCGGGACAGCATGTTGTGCCTACAGATGCTGTGGTCCAAGATGAAGTTGATCGCATGCGGAACGATCTGAATGGCAAACTCGACCATCCCCTCAGCCCAAGAGAAGTGGATGTGCTTTGCTGTGTAGCTCAAGCGATGACGGCTAAGGAAATTGCCAGTGATCTGCGCATCAGCGTAAAGACAGTTGATCGACACAAAGCTAATATCATGAATAAATTGAACATGCGTTCTCAGATCGAGCTCGCGCGCTTTGCAATACGCCATGGGTTTGTAGAAGCTTGAGCCTTCGGTGAAGGGATCTTGGACTGGGGCGAGACTCAAAATGAAAAAAAACCTCTGCTTACCTGCAGAGGTTTTTTTTGATGTCCAAACACAAGGGCCAGAGCCCCGATGTTCGGTCAAGCCTTCGCTATCAATCGATAGTTTCAGACTTGGAACGTGTCGATTTCTTCAAGTCAGCCATCAGCTGATTGATTTTTTCAAGGCTCGCCTTGATCCGTTGCATGCGGTCACCGAAATCATCGGCTTCCGGACGACGGAAGTGCGGGCTCCCTTTCACTTGACCATCAAGATGGCTAACGTGAAGTGGGGTGCGACCTCGAGACAAATCATTGTCTTGTTGGCGGCTACGCTTGAATTGGGAAAAATCGACAACATTCGAGGAACCTTCGTTCTGCTTCATCACAACAACTCCACAACAGCAACAGTATAAGCAGCATCAGCAGCAGGACAACCTTAGAACCTTGGTCAAAGAAACACAGCCTCGGGCGCGAGCCTCATCCACGGGACTCAGCGGGGCTTAAGAGACGGGAGGAGCGGCACGAGTCATGGACCGCTCTCATACATTCCTCTAAATCTTTTTCATCTTCAGTGTTTCAAACGGTAGGACCGAATCACACCTTTGTTGGCTTTATTGCGATCGTTTTTCATGCGGCTTGCATTCTCTGCATTGCGCTTCATGGTGGTTTCCCAGTCGAAAGCTTCGTCTTTCGCGGCAGCCGCGTTCGAAGAGCTTTCTTTGGAAGCCTGGCTCGAGCGATCGGCCAGGGAAACAACTTTGCTGTCTTTCTCATTACCTGTTTGCATACAACCTCCAGACAGACATCCGATATTCAACTCTACTGGGCCTTGTAAGCCCACGTAGAGAATTAAGCAAGCGCTATGCCACCCCTCAAAAAGCCCCCAAGCCCAGGATTGGCTGACGGGCCGAGCCTTTAGAATCGAGGCGAAACAACCCCTCCCAGTAAGCTCTGTTGGACGTTATGACACTGTAGGAATTCCTGTCAAGTCTGATATTCGTAGTTTTTGAGGCAGATTTTGCCTGTTTTTGCGAACGATGGGGATCTAATCGTCGAGGATCATGAGGGGTATAATAGGGGTAAGAATTCTGCCTGATGGAAAACGCTTCGGCGTAGAGATCTTTCGGATTCTTTGAAGTAACTAAAAACTAAATTATATTAGGATCTTATGCTTAAGCTTCCAGCGCTTGTGCAAGGCTTTTACAGGGGGTGGGATCCGTCGTTCGCTGGATCGACACTGAACGCTCTCGCTCAGGGACGGGGGCCGGAGGCTATCGGTGAGGGAACCTTTTTTTCCTGTTACCCCTTGCGAGCGGCCGATCCAAGAGATCTGAAAACTGTCCTGCTCTTAGCCAAGCCGTCATTCTATCGACAGGGCCCGCGGTATCTGGAGGCCTGGCGTCAGGCTATGCTCCGAATGCGAAGCTTGGAACACCCCCTCTTACCCCCCTTTGAGCTCCTCGAAAGTCCAAAGGGGCAAGTTGCCTATGGGATGCCCTACCTCGCTCAGGCTTTGGGCAGTGAAGCTCAGCGTCACCCGAGCTTTGACCGACAGCGGTGTGAGCTCGAGGCGCTGTTTGCAGCCAAGGGCTTACACCTGGGCGATCTTTGGCAGTTTCGCCTCTGGCAGGGGCAGCCTCTGCTCTGCGATTTCTCCGATTTGACCCTAGTTTAGATGATACGGGGGTACTGCCCCTGGGCTAGTCTTCGAGACTCAAGACCTGCATGAGATCTGGAAGCTGCCGGTAGCGCCCGTCAAGGTCTAGGCCATAGCCAACCACAAACTCTGGACCGATCTCAAAGCCGACATAGTCGATGGGTATGGAAACCTTGTGACAGCTGGGCTTGGACAGCAAGCAGGCTACCTTTAAACTTGCTGGCTGGCGTACTTGAAAAGTCCGCAAGAGATAGTCAATCGTTGTCCCGGTGTCGATGATATCTTCAACTAAGAGCACGTGCTTATCTTGAATGTCACTGGCGAGATCGTAGCTGATCCGCACATGGCCTGTGGACTGCGTACCTTCGTAGCTCGAAACGCCGATAAATTCGACCTGACAATCAGCAGTGATCTGCCGCACGAGGTCTGCGAGAAAAATAAACGAGCCTTTCAGTACGCCTATGACGACGAGATTTTGGCCCTGAAAGTCGCGGCTGATGATGTGACCAAGGGCAGAGATCCGCTCGTGGAGCTGGGCAGCAGGGATAAGGGGGCGCATCTTGGGGGCCATAGCTAGGTCCCTTTCGTGGCGAATGTTGTCCGTAAGGCTTTGAAACACGCGCAGAGTAACAAAAGCCCTACGCGAATACAAGTCGATCTAGGCGATCGGCAAGCGTCCTTGAGAGTGAGAGGCTTTTCAACACAGAGGTCTAGGGCGATCCCGGTGTGCCTCGATCCCAATCCATGAAATTACTCGTGGCTAGCAGAAAAATTGAAGTTTCATTGCCTGCCCATGATGCGACTGTTTGAGTGCGTTGAATGCGACTCACGCCAAAAAGTGAAATGCGGAGCCAGCGACTGAGGGGGCCTGGGGTTAAGGTGAGGGTGAGTTCCCGGTCAATGCTTGGCTCCAGGGGGAGAGTCTGATGATTAAGCGGGCCATTTTGGTCAGCAATCTGCAGAATCAGGGCGGCATATTGGGTGTCGGTGCTCCGGACTCTGACTTTGATGTGTTTGGGCGAAGTTTCGAGAACTTCGAGTTCGCTATGCAGACCTAAAGAGTAACGACCCTGCAAGACTTCATTCCACTGCTGTTTTTGATCGGTTTGGGCAGGGCGCGCGAGAAAGAGTGCAGGGACCTGACCGCTGAAACCATTCCAGGGTGGTTGGGGAAGAGCTGCCGCAAACTTCAGGGGCCGATTCATCTGCTGCTGCAAGCGTTGAGCAAACTGAAACCACTGGAGGCTCGAGCTGATGTGAGGGCAGCCGTACATTTCGATAAAATCGGGCTGAACCTGGAGGGCAAGCCACTCATAGTCAGCAGGTGAAAAACCTTGGGGTGGACACTGTAGAAGGATTTGGACGGAACTATCGTGGTCACGTAAAAATTGGGCAAATTCACGAAGGCGCACCCGCTCCTGCGGGGCCTTCCAGGCCAGCCAACTGTCACGCAGAGTAGGGCTTATCGGGAAGGCGCGTAAACCGATACCGAGGCTTTCATCGCTGTGCTCAAGAAAGCTTTGGGGAGGCAGTTTGGAATCTTCGATCAGCGCTTCAATCGGTTTGAGATCTGCTGCGCTGAGCAGTTCAGAACCTAATGAGGGAAAGCTACTGATGGTCAAACGTTCGGATAGCTCAAGCGTCGGTCCAGGGCGGTTGCATGAGATCTCTTCTGCAGCGCCGCTTCGAATCGTGAGATCCTGGGCGCAAACGATGGCGCGACCCGTATACACTTTGAGTCTATAGTCTCCCGCTGGCAGTCTCGCTGTGAACGGCCAGCTTTTCTGCAGGAGCGTAAAGGGCGAAAGCCAGTCTTGTTCTGGCCGGCCTTCAACCCATTGCTGCCAAGAGACGCCATGAGGATGCTGAGTCGCGTGGAGCTCGATGAAAGCCGGAGTTTTTTCGCTAAGATTAAGGCGTAAGCTGCCTTTCGCGAGCTGGGGTAAGCTGACCCCTTCGCTTGCTACGGGTGAGAGGTGCACATCGAGGGCCCCTTGCGGATCAGGCGCTAGGATGTTGAGGTCTTCCTCCTGATTGAGGAGCAGATTTTCCCCAGGGAATATTGAAAAGGCACTCCGAAATTGACCATCGAGCGTGCGTACATAAACAGTTTGAGCCAGGGGATGCTCCCCACGCCCCTGAACGTTTTCTGCCAGCTTGATGCGATGAGCTGTTGCTGGGGCCTTTTCACGATTGCGTAAGCAGGCCATGGCATGCGAAGGCTCATCGCGGGCGCAGGCTTGGGCATGGGCGATGAGACTTGGCTGCAGCAGGGCTCCGGGGCGACCGAGGAGAACGTAGAAACCGCTTTCAGCGGCACTTTCTGCGAGCGTCAGCTGCGTGCTTGTGGCTAAGCTATCCATGCGGAGCGTGTGCGGGCTGATGAGGCTGACAAGATCGGGAAGAAGGACCATGCTCAGGCCGTTGACGCCCTTGTTGGGGCCAGGGATCGGGAATTCTTCGCTCAAGCCTTTCGGGAGGCGTGCGGTCCAGAGCACGCTGTGGCCTTCAGGAGCTTTGACCTGGACGATCAGGCCGGCGACTTTATTGGCGGCTCGCACAGTGACCTGAGCTTCCCAACGCGGCTCCTGTGTTGTACGCCAAATAGTTTTGAGTTCGGCGCCTTCCTCTGAATGACTGGCATACTGGGAGATAAGCTGGAGCCACTGACCTTGAGAGGTCGTGAGACTCAGGTCGATGGGGGGAAGAAAGCGCACAGGATGCCAGCCATTACCGTTTCTCAGGTAAACACTTGAAGGAATCCGCAGGGTATAGGCGGACTCGGCAAGGGGCGATAGGGCTGAGAAGAGGAACTGGCGTCGATTTTGTTCGATCAGCATCTCGCCTTGATGACGTTGCAGATGCCTTATGTCTTGGGAGTTTTGAGCATCAACCAAGCGGACAGATCCTGTTGGAGGGGTGTGTGCTGGCATAAGAACCGGAAGAGCGCTCCCCTCCGTCAGTTGAGCAAGAGGTTCCTGGCTACTGCATTGGCAGAGCAGCCATAAAGAACTGAGAAGGGGCAGAACTTGTATCAGTCGGACGGACAGCATGGGCCCTCTTTCTTAACATTCTCGCTATTTTACTTGACAAAATTAGGGGATTTTGCAAGATTCTGACGGCTCAGTCTGTCGCAAATATGTGGTTTAGTCTTCAGTATAAAGGGGCTCTTGTTCATGACGCAAGAAATTGAGAGGGAATTCCAGTCGAACAAAATCAAGCGCCTGCCTCCTTCGGTGGTCAAGGATATCGAGCTCAAAAATCACGCGCGACGTCTTGCAAACCTGTCTCCCATTAGAATTAAAGTCCGGACCTGCATCTCCTGTGGCACTCTTTTCGAGTCGGCAGGCAATCGAACCTGCGGCTGCAATACGCGCAGCACAGGGTATATCGCAGGGCGCGAAATTATCTGAGAGACCATGAGCTAACAGAGCCCATAAACTAGACATAAAAGCTCGGGACCAGTGATCTGGCCCGAGTTTTTTCTTTTGGTAAAAGTAAGATTGTCTTAGCAAAGTTCTGCCGATGCAACCCCTTGGAGGGCTGAAGTCGGTGGGGCGAGACGTACGATTTACCAGAGAACCATACACAGTCACCTACTACACAGAGGGTGAAAAGCATACTATTCGCCGTGTTCCACCCCCCAAGCTGCATTCAGCTCTCCCCGAAGATAAGGTAGAGCTGACTACGTCCAAAAACGCGGACTTCCGTGCCGGAGAAACCTTCGAGGTGAAATCGATTTCCCCCCGCCAACCCAATGTGCTCCAGATCGTCAACGAAGAGGGCTTGAGTACCTTTGTTGACCATTACGACGCCAAGCTGGTCAGTACGGCGGTAGACAATCTCCTCAACGAAGGTGAAGCTGGCAAGAGTGCTGATCAGGCTCCTATCGATAGTAGCTATCTTCTTTGGCCCTAGAGCTCAAAAGCGACAGCTCTCTCCATCCGGCAAGGGGTTGCCCTCGCTGTCATAAGCACTGAGATAAAAGTCTTGGGTCGCCCAACCCATAAGCTTGCCTTGGTTGTCGTAAGCTAAAGCACGAATGAACTGCTGACCATTCCCATTAGGACCCTGATCATAGAGGGTCAGATCGATCATTTTCGAATCCGTGTTGCGAATAAAGTGAGTTTGAATTCCTGTCCAAACGGGCTTTCCTGAAGTGCAGCGTTCCAGCAATTGAATCTCAAGTTTAGCGGTTCCTTTGATAAAGTTCAGAGTCGGCTGAATACGAGAACCTGCTGGATAGATCTTTTGGTCTTGGGGAAGTTGTATGGTGATTTCTCCTGAAAGTTCGTCAGGATTTTGGATGAAACTCCAAAAGATTTTGCTATCGAAATCAGGCACGTCTCCGAACTGATAGAGGCCCGCTCGACTCGATCGTTTGAATTGAATGCCAAGCTCTGGAGTTCGACAGGTCGAAGCATCAAAGCCAGAGTTTTCACGTTGCAAGAGTTCGCAGATACCGAGGACAGTCTTGCCAAGATTTTTTAGCTGATTCCGCGTGTACCAACTGGGGTTGAGGGCAAAGCGCTGGCCATCGTAGGCGCGCCCCGAATTACCGGTGAGCATGATGACGAGAGTATCCGTCAAAACGTGGACCTGTCCCTCCGAGTCCATCGATCGGACAGGTGTCTTGTGCTGTAAAATTTTGATGGGATTGGCGAGAATCTCCGTGTCGGCAGGGATCACGTAATGGGCTTCGAGGGGAACACGAGGGGTATCGCCTGCCGTTTGCAATTGGTCCCCAATACAGGTGCTGAGAGAAAAGGGACAGTGCACAACAAGGATGCGCTTAGGCTGATTCTCTTGGCCCAAAGGACTTCCATACATGAGCTGAAGGTAGTCGACAAAGAAGAGCTCACTGGTGCGCGTATCGAGTTTGAGGTTCGCTTGAATCGGCGGCGAAAAGCTCGTGCGGTCAAGGGCTGGCGTACGTGCCCTAAGTTCAAGGTGCTCCTTGGTGCTTGGGTCTTGCCAGATAAAGCCCTTATTCAGGACGTTCAAAACTTCCAGAGCAAAGATGATCTGAACATTTTTAGAACTCTGGGAGCCACCGTGATGCATGCGCGCGAGCTGCCACACCCAATCGTAGATATCATCGTTTTTTGTAATGGCAGCAGGCAGGCTGAGGTGGAGCGTTTCGAGGTTTTTCTGTACCCACGCGCCGTAGGCGTCGAGCTGAGTCGTCAGATCGTTGGGAGACGCATCGGTAAGGCCGAGCGTAGGTCGGGAGAGACCGATAGCGGTCTGGGCCAGCTGCGGTCCTAGAGCATGTTCGTCTGGTCCATAGCCGGTCTGGGCTGGATGGGCATCGATCCCTGATTCCTTGTAGGCAACAGCCATCAAAATTTCTTGCGGGATGTGATGCTGCTGAGACGCTTGCGCAAAAGCAGCCGCCGCTGGTCCAAGAGGAGGGCGCGTCGCCTTCTTTTTGTGACCACTTGGACCGCATGCCGTGCTCGTCAGATTGAGGCACAGCAGGGGGAGAAAAAGCCAGTTGAGACGGTAGCGCATAAGACCTCCTTGTTGGGGACTTGCGGGCAGAAGGAGAGATAGGAAGCGCGAGCTTAGAGCCGACTCTCTAAGTATACACTCAAGGGTCGCTGTCACGCACCGTCTTGACGGATATGTCGTTTTGCTTCAAGAGGTCTTTGTTGCGTCCAATAAAGAAACTGTTGCCCTGAATGGCTTCGATGCGTTCGATGCGAGAGCGTTCCGCGTCGTCCAAAGGGTCGGCGTCTGCCCAACGTTCCAAAAGCTTTTGATTGCGTCCATTCACGATACCAAAATCTGGGTAACGGGCATCCATGTAGAAGGTAATCCGAGCTAGATCACCCTGAACGTTCTCTGGGGGCTCTACGCGCTTATCTTTTATTTCAAAGTTGCACGGACCAAAGGCTCTAGGTTCGCCAGGGACATCGCCATAGGCTAAATCACTGCGAGCCTGATTGAGTTCGCCCACTGCGGGGAGAAGATTATAGAGGTCGGCTTCCATGCGACGAAATTCCAGGGAGGCCTCTCGGGCACAGTTACGCCCACGGAGCACTTTAGAGCTCCTTTCGCAGGCAGGTGCACCTTGAGTCCATGCTTGGAATTGTTTGCCATAGTAGCTTGCAGGGACTACATGCTCCCATTCAATGCGCGAACGCCTCTCAGGGCCAGATTTCCATCCGCAGGAGTCTAAGGAGACGCTTTGCTTTTGGCGGAAATCATAGCTACAGCCGCAGTACACATCTGTCCCCTTAGGGAAGAGGCGGCGTAGGGTGCGTTTGGCTTCATCGAAGGAATGGGGATGGCCGAGACTGAAAACCAGCTCGTGCGGAACATTCTCTGTGCCTTGTGCTGTGGGGGCCACCTGTTCTTGAGGTGGAGCAGCGCTTGAGCTCTTCGGGGCCGCAGGCAAAGGGGTGGAGCGAGACCGAGACGGGATGTCCGTTTGCTGATGCTTGGGCGAATTTACTGAGGGCTTCGCTGCGTGTGATGCACTCTTGTTTTCGTTCTGACTCGGATGATTGAGGTAAATCAGCAAGAGGCCTAAAGCGATGAATCCGAGGACGCGCATGAGCTTTTGGATCTGCCCTTTCAGGACTTTTGACTTTTTGGGCACCGTGGGCCTTTCGTCTGTGAGATGAAGAGTTTGCGATTGAAGCTCGATGAAAATATCACGCAATAGGAAACGGGCGAAACCGAATCTTCGCTGCGATCATGAGATGTCTTTGGTGCGATGCTTGCGATGCTTGCGATGCTGACACAAGAGGACGAGTGCTGATAGGACGCTGAAACGAAGAGGCCCCGCACTTGAATGATTTTTCATCCGAAGATGAGCAATCACTCGAGTGCAGGGCCGGGACTTGGTGGAGGTTAGGAGGATCGAACTCCTGACCTTTAGAATGCAAATCTAACGCTCTACCAACTGAGCTAAACCCCCAAGATCTCTCGTCGAGAGACACCTTTTTTGCCAAAGCTTGAGAGCAAGTGCAAGCAAAAATTGGAAGCTTGGGAAAAAAAACCTCAAGAAACCGGTAGAGTGCGGACTGGGCGCAGAAAGAGACAAAAAACTTCAGGGAAGCTAAAAAAAATCTTGTCAAAGTTTCCAGGCTTAGGCATAACGAGTCCTCCTGAATGGGGGTTTAGCTCAGTTGGTAGAGCGTTAGATTTGCATTCTAAAGGTCAGGAGTTCGATCCTCCTAACCTCCACCAGGACAAACCGCCTTAAGCACATCCTTTATTTTCATCCAAACGACAATTTTACTTTTCAGATATAGACCAAGCTTTTCGAGCTATGTCCTTATTCCTGCGTCAAGGGTTCCCTAACTCCCTAAAACAGTCCATAATAAAAGGAATTCTATCTCCCGCTGATGAGGGTTCCAAGGCTGTGAAACGCTACACTTCTCTAGTCGAAATGCAAGAGGATGCCTGTCGAATCCATGCCGATCGTCCGCTTTATGGATCGAAGATCAAAGATCAGTGGATCTGGCTGAACTATCGAGACTTTGCAAAGTATGTCGATCAGATCAGGGGAGCTCTCAAACATCTGGGATTTAAAGAAGGCGAGACGGTCGCGATCATCTCGCGTAACTGCGTAGAATGGGTTGTGGCTGCCTATGCGACCTACGGTCTCCGTGGACGCTTTGTCGCTATGTACGAGACCCAAAGTAGCGCCGAGTGGGAGTATATACTCGAAGATTCCAAGGCCGCCTTCGTCTTTGCCCACAACTCGGTGATTCAAGAGGTCATCGATCGTATTGCCAAAAAACTCCCCTCGATTCGCCATGCGATCAATATTCACGGCGAGCGGAGCAATCATCTCAGTTTTGAAACTTTGCTGAAATTAGGCGCCAAGCACCCCTGTCCTGCTCAGACGATTCAGCAGGACGACATCATGGGTATTATCTATACCTCAGGAACAACGGACAAACCCAAAGGTGTTTTGCTCAGTCACGGCAATATCTTAAGCCAGATCGAAGCGGTTAAAGAAATTTATACCTTCACACCCGAAGATAGGACTCTCGCTTTCCTTCCCTGGGCGCATGTCTTTGGCCAGACCTGTGAAGTTCATATCACCATCGCTCTGGGATTTTCGAGTGCCATCTGTGATAACGTCAGTAAAATTCTCGAAAACCTCGCTGAAATTAGCCCGACTATGCTGCTGTCTGTGCCCCGAATATTCAATCGTATCTACGAAAATGTTTTGAATAAGATCCATCGGAACTCCAAAATTATTCAACTTATCTTTCACCGTGGTATTGCCGCTGCAGACAAGCGACGGCGGGGCCTAAGTCTGAATCTTCTGGAGCGCCTGTTCTATGGTGTCGCCGATAAATTGGTCTTTAAAAACATTCGCGATATGTTCGGCGGGCGTCTGAAGTATGCCATCAGCGGTGGGGCGGCCCTGCAGCGAGAGATCGCAGAGTTTATCGCCAATTTAGGTATCACCGTTTATGAAGGCTACGGCCTCAGCGAGACCAGTCCTCTGGTCACCGCAAATTCTCCGACTGGCGTGCGGATTGGATCTGTCGGGCGTGCCATGCCTGGCGTACGCGTGGTCATTGATACCAGCGTGGGGGATTCATTGATTCCTGGGGCAGGCGAGATCATCGTCTACGGGCCCAATGTGATGCAAGGCTATCACAATCTTCCTGGGGAAACAGCTAAGGTCATGACTGACGACGGTGGCTTTCGCACGGGCGATGTCGGTTACCTCGATCCCGATCAGTATCTTGTGATCTCGGGCCGGGTGAAGGAACAGTTTAAACTTCAAAACGGTAAGTATGTTGTTCCCAACATCATCGAAGGTCTGCTTAATCTTAATCGCTACGTGTCCCAATCGCTGCTCTATGGTGACAATCGCGAGTATACGATAGCCATCATCAATGTGCATTTGGACGAACTCTTGCACCATGCTAAGGCGATCGGAGCCTATCAGCAGGAGCACGATGTGCTGACAGCTGATGAGATCAAAAACATCCTCGATCTCAGCAAGATCCGAGATCTTTATACGCAGGTCATCAAAGAGCAGTGCAAAGACGTAAAGAGCTATGAAGTTCCGCGGAAGTTTCTGCTGACAGCCGAAGAGTGGAGCCCCAACTCGGGCCTTCTTACGCAATCGTTTAAGCTGAAGCGCACGCAGATCATCGCTCATTATGCTGAGGATATCGATCTTTTATACAACGAACAGCATAGTTTCTTGGAAGGTAGTTCAAGCTAGGAGCAGCTCATGTCAAAGACACTTGGTTCTCTCGCAATTGCAACATTGGCCTCACTCTGCGCTCAAGATCTCTTGGCCTCGATGGAGATGCCTACAGTCAAAGACAAGGATGGAAAAACCTATTTTTGTGCGAACGCAAAGTGTGCGAGCTATTCGGATTGTGCAGGTGCAGGCAATGCTACCTGTGGCTCTCTCAATAAGTGTGCAAACACGGAACAGAAGTATCTGAGTGGTTGGATCTCCGCAAAAACTAAAGAAACCTGCGAAAAAGATGGTTTGGGCAAGTGGATTGTTTTTAAGCCCGAGTATACCCTCAAGGGTGGTAATGTCGCGCCGCTGCGCCCTAAGGCGGATAAAGCGTCACCAAAAAAGTAGTAAGGCTCTGAAATTATTTAAAAAAGAGCGCCCACCCTGAGGGCGTTCTGCTTTTTTCTCAACCATTCCTTGAGCTTGCCGATACCCTTTAAGGGTGAGGTGCAAGCACATGAAATTTAGTCTCCCAGCCATGACTCTGACCTTCTTCACTTGGCAAGCCAGTTCCTGTGCTTGGGCCGAAGGGACGCGTGTCCCCAATTTTTATGCCGATGCTCAGCTTGGACTCATCACCTACAAAAGCAAACTGGCCGCGAGTAATGACACAGGCACCGCCCTGCGTTACGGGGTCGGAAGCTGTGCTGGAAGCGAAGGTCAGCTCCGCTTTAATCTCATGATAGACACAGCTTCTACCAACTTTGCTCTCAATGATTCCAAACTCACTCTGGCCTGGCAGGATACAGCGATACGCTATCAATGGGCTTGGTTCTACGTCGGAGCCCTGTTCTCGCGCCTCGAAATGACAGCTCATATCGAAGGAGCTGACAAGATAGATGCCGCCGGCTCTGGCTTCGGAGGGACGACAGGCTTTCTTTTCGATGTCGGCAAGCGCGCACAGTTGAACCTAGATATCAGCTCGGCCTCTATCGCTAAGATGACAAACGCTCTCGAAGGCGAAGTCAAGCTTGGATCTCGCCTTGATGTCGATCTCGGGTCCCAGGTGGAGCTTGGAAAGAAATTTCTTTTCGCCTTTGGCTATCGCATGCGGACGATGAGCATTTCCTTCGCCTCGACAAGCTATGCAGAGCTAGTCACAAGCACCTACGCAGGCCTACGCTATTCCCTCTATTTTTGAGCGTCTGCAGCAGCGGAAGCAAGGACGCGTTCTTTGTCTTCGAATCTCTGCTCGAGCCATTGGGCAAGCTGCTCAGCGGGTAAGTCTTGACGTCGAAAGCGTCGGACGTGAATCTGGACTCGTGGCGAAGCTCCCATCATGAGTCCCCAAACAGAAGGCGTTCCATCAGGGTAAACTATCGTCATATCCATCACGCTATCCATATGCGTATCGAGACCACGTGCGAAAGTCGCAAAGCCTCGAGGATGTGGATTCAGGACATGTTCGAACTGGGGGCGTTGGCGCTCTCTTGCTTTGGCTTGGCTGAGCTTTAGCTTTTCGGGAGTGCGACGCGTGCCCTCTGGGAATATCACCCAGCAGTAAGGGATAGGGCTTTTCTTAAAGCGATTGAGGGTCGCTTGAATATTGATAGCATCCTCTTCCCAGCTTCGCTTGAGAAAGAGGCAGTCGAGAAGATACATGCCCCAGCCGGGTCCGGGGACGTACTTCAGAACATCCTTGGCAAAAAATCGGAGGGTGCCGACTCTCCGGGCGCGCCGAGCCCACACGATGATCAGAAGAGTGTCGAAAGCACTCTGGTGATTGCAAATGAGAATGGAATTTTCGAGGGGATCGAGCTGATCGCCTCGCAGATCAATCTGGATATTGTTGGCATGTTCGATCATCCAGGCGATATAGCCCCAATAGATACTCGCCATCAGAGTATTCCAGCGGCGCTCCTGAATGGGGGCAATAAACCGCAAAGGCAGAGCGAGAGCTTGTAAAAAATTGATGAAGAGCAAAGGCGCAAAAAGGACAAAAATAAAAAGAAAGGCACGCACATGGCCGAACCTAGACATAGGCTGAGGTTTTACAGGTGCGAGAGACAGAGCGGGCATAGTTGAAGGCCTCCAGGTAGCTACGCTGAAGGGCTGAGCGTACACGACTGCGCTTAGAAAGACTAGTGCCGTTCTCGGGCTTTCTTCTACCGCTTAGCGAAGGGACTGTAGAGCCCAATTCGGCGCGCTTCGATCAGAACGTCCGTCCCAGGCTGAGAGTTCGCTAGGGGTACTGGAAACTGTCGGGCTGGGGTTTGCCTTTTTACTTTCCACTTGAACTTTGCAGCCCGTTGCTAGGGACGGGAAACTGAGAAAGAGCGATACGAACACGATGGCTTTCATTTGTTGCCTCGCTTTTGAATCTGGACAGGACGTGAGCCAATGAGTTGACCTTTGGCATCAAAAGCCTGAAGAAGATAGGAGGTGTCGGCTGTCATGACTTGCGATCTTTGATACAGCTTACGCTCGCTTCGCTGTTCACGAAAGCTGAGAACCTCGTGGCCTGCAGTTCCAGCCGAACAGCGGCTTGCGGTCGCTGGGCACAGCAAGATCTTATCCGTTTCGTGGTTGGAGCTGACCCAGAGTCGTGGCTCATTGGTACTGTCAAGAGCCACAAAGAGCTGCGTTTTTGGAGCAAAGCTTTGCCCGAGATCACGGCGGACTCCGTTGGGAAAAAGCTGAGGTAGAAGGCGCGATTGCCGATAGATCGACCAGGTGGGTGTTCCCGAATTCCAATGAATAGGGTTGTTCGGATCGTTTTTGTCCCAACCTGGTTCGCTATAATTCGAGCGGCCTGAGGTCGCAACAGCGACGAGCATCATATTGTCTCTTTTGAGAACGCCACCACCTGAGTTGCCATTGATAATACCGACATTGAAGCTGATACGATCGCCAGCGACAACTTTGGCTTGACCTTCTGCGTAGGTCGCCGACCAGACATTAGCTTTGTCATCGGGAAAACCAACTGTAAAAAGCTGATCGCCCTGATCAGGATCTGAGTTCAGATAGACTTCACTC